>JBILUY010000128.1:0-7474 GCA_044370735.1 Crocinitomicaceae bacterium
CCGAAGAAATGCTCATCAAAGCCTATCAAGAAGGAGATATCGAACGCTTGCGTAAATCTGTTGAAAATCAATTGAAAAATGTAAAAGATGGATATCAATGGTTGATTAATGAGCGTAATTATGTGATGATGGATGGCTTCGACACACTATCCAAACAATATGGCGTATTTATGGCGGTGGGAGCGGCACATTTATCAGGAAAAGATGGATTGATACAACTTTTGCGAGACAGAGGCTATAAAGTACGACAAGTAGCAGCCACATTTACCGGTCAACCCACAGAAATCATTGGAACTTTTCAACAGAACAACCATTTCATTTACCGAAACGAGCAATTACATTTCAAGGCCGAATTTGGAGGAAAACCGTTGGTCATTCGTGATGGAGAACATACGGAAGTCGTGTATCAAGAAATGGGACAAGGTAACACCTATAAAATTGAAATTGAACCATCCTACAAAAATTTCACTTTGGAACGTTACGTAGAAAGTGTGTTTAATGCTCCCGAAAAAGCAGTGATTAAACGAGTAAAACTCAAAGACGGAACCATTGCGTATGAAGGTATTTCACAACAATATGGAGTAGGAATGTGTTGGATGCGCATTTTCCTATATAACGACCACTTTTACAGAGTGTATTGCTATGGTGGTAACAAATTTATGAACTCCAAACGCTATCTTTCGTTCTTCGAAAAAGTATCTGTTTTTTAGTTTCCCTCCTTGAGGAGGGGCAGGGGAGGTGACTTTTACACTTTTCTTTTAGTAAGCCTAATTTCCTTGTCAGTCAGAGCCTGTTGAAGACTGATATGGAAAAGTTTGAAGCAGGGGAGGTTAAATTTTACATCTACTTCTAATCTACAAACACTTTTATTTTAATGATTTGAGATATTTTTCTCTTTTAAAGGCATTGTAATCTTCAATGTAAATTTTAGATTTTGTATGATAATATACGCTATCAGAATTTTTAAGTTTGATAACAGAATCTCCAACACAAATTTTATCAAAAATAGTTCTGTCTATTCTTAATTCAACTCCATTTTTTAGATAAATTGGATTGTTTCTTGTGGGATGTTGGTCATTTTTTTGTAATACCACAGATTTGATTTCTAATTTATTGAATTCATAATAATCCGATTTAACATAATAATTTGTGTTAATGTAAATTATAATCGGAAGAATACAAATTATAAGAATTCCTACAATTTTTATCTCTACTTTTTTCTGAATTAAGTTTAATATCTTTTTCATTTTAAAAAAAAACGTTAAAGTATATTTTTTTTGAGATAATCTTCTTTTTTAGCTGGACATTTTTCCAAACTTTCTACCGCCGCTATAAAGTTTGAATTTCTGTAAGTGACAATCTTCTTTGTTTTAATTGACATTCAATTTCTCAATGATTAATTTCGCAGAATTAAACATTTCTCTATGCAACGATACATCGCTCCCAAAATACAAGAACATTTGAGCAACAATCCTTTATTGTTGTTATTGGGAATGCGAGGCGTGCAATCCGAATTATTGGTAGAAAGTGTCATTGAAGACAAAGAACAAATTCTGCATTTAGATGGTTCGAAAAAGAAGACCATCAAAAAATTAGAAAACACCCAAAAAGGCGATTTTATCAAGGTTTTTGAAGGAAAAAAGTATGTGATTTTCAAAGATGCGCAGTTTTTTACCCGCTTACAAGAAATGATAGAAGAGGTGATTTACAACCGCTATGAAATGCATTTGGTGTTGTGTTGTTCGTATGAACCTGTCATTGAAAAAATGTTTCGTGATGTTTTGCGAATGGAAGGGTTGGAAATGCGAATTTACCCCTTGATGTTTCAGGAAATGGCGAACCAAATGGGAGTGGTGGAGTTTGATAAACGCTTGGAAGAACGCTTGATTTATGGAAATTTCCCGGAGGTATTAGCAAATCCAGAAAACGCTGATAAATATTTGATTGGCTTGGTAAAAGAAGCCGTTTTCACCCATTTAAATCCGAAAGAACGCATCAACAAAGGAGCAAAATTGTTGAAGTTGTTGCAATGTTTAGCCTTTGATTTGGGAGAACCGATTTCATATCACGATTTAGGATTTCGTGTAGGATTAGACAACGAAACGGTGGAACGCTATATCGATTTATTGGAAAAAGCTTTTATCCTGAAAAAAATTCCTTCTTATTTTAACGATCATCGTTACGAATTGAAAAAGACACACATTGTCTATTTTATGGACAATGGTTTTCGTAATGCAATTATCAAAAATTTCCATCCGCTTGATTTACGAAATGATGTTGATGCCCTTTGGAAAAACTGGTTGATTGCAGAGCGTATCAAGTGGAATGATTTTAATGCTAATACGAATACATACTACTTTTGGAGAACCCATACCCGTTTACAAATGGACTTTATCGAAGAAAAAGCGGGACAAATTATGGCGTATAAATCCATTTGGGACAAACGACGTAAACCTAAATTTCCGTTAAGTTTCAAAAAATACTATCCAGATGCGGGACAATTTGCACTCAATCGCTCGACCTATTGGGGATTTTTAAGTAAGAAATAAACCGCTTACATCCCAAACGATTTCTAAAAAGTTTTTAATTTTACAATCATAAATTCTGTAGGTATGTCTTCATTTGATACAAAAGATTCGTTGTTAGAATCAGTAAATTCATTATTTCATTCTTTGAACAAAGGTGAATTGTCTGTAAATGAATTGGAAACGCTTGTTAATCAAACACGTGAACTTTACGAAAGAGCAATTGTTGTAAGACACAAGGCATACGAAAAAGCACTAGGTAAACTTGAAGAAACAGTAGTTGTTCCGGTAGCAAAAGTCGAAAAAACAATTAGTGAAGAAATTCCTGAAATTATTGTTGAAGAGAAAGAGGAAATTATCGCAGAGCAAGTTAAAGAAGAGGAACAACCGACATTCGATATGTCTTTTTCTTTGTTTGACGAATTAGAATCTGATAGTAAACCTATCGAAGAAAAAACCGAAGAGGTAATTATTACCGAGACTGTTCAAATGACTGAAACAGTTGTAGAGCCAATCGTTGAACCTATTGTAGAAATAAAAGAAGAAGTAGTTGCAGTAGTTGAGCCTGTTGTTGAAACAGTTGTAACTCCTGAATCTGTAAAAGTAGTGAATCAAGGGCCAAAAGATGTTTTTGATAAAATGTTAGAGGTTTCTGATAATTCATTGGGTTCTCAATTAATGGCTAAAAAATTAGATTCATTAAATGGAGCATTTGGTTTGAATGAAAAATTACAAATGACACACGAACTTTTCAATGGGTCAAGTGAAACCTTTTATCAAGCAATTCAATTATTTGATACATTGGATGATTTTGCACAAGCAAAAGATGTACTCAACAAATTCAAAGAAGAGTTTTCTTGGAATTTAGAATCTGCTTTGATTACAGAATTCGTTCAAAAGATTGCGAGAAGATATGCGTAATTATCTGCTGCTTGTTTTTATTCTTTTTTCACTTGGTAGTTTTTCCCAAGAATATGGAAAACAAGTTACCAAAGCGTTATGCTCAAAAGAATTTTTGGGAAGAGGGTACGTAAAACAAGGTGATTCGTTAGCAGCACGTTTTTTAGAAAAAGAATTCAAAAAGTTAAACATAGATCCATATCCAGGGAAATCTTATTTTCAATCGTTTAAAAATCCTGTGGTTGCTTTTCCAGGTGCAATGACCTTGATGATCAATCAAGATACGCTTGTACCAGGAGTGGATTATATGGTTGACCCAAATTGCGGTACAGTAAAAGGATATTGGCGATATGTTCAGTTATCCACTGCGGAATTATTCGATGACCAATTAAAATACCGTTTTGCTTCTTCGATTGAAAAAGAAAAACAAGGAGTTTTTAGCGCAGTTGTCGATATCAGAGGCTTAAAAGGAGATTCGTTAAAAAAGGCAACATTAGATTATATTCCGATGTTGGCACAGGCAGTAGATGTGTTAGTGCTTACGGATGAAAAATTTACATTTTCAGTGGGACGTGAACCATTAGGTTATGGGTTGATTTATTTAAAAGGAAATAAGTTTAAACCATCTGTTGAAATCTATACGGATATTAAAGCGAAATATTTAATTAATCAGATTTCTTCGAATGTAATTGGTTATATTCCTTCTGCTTTGAAAAAGAAAAAAGACCGTGAAAAAGCTCAAACCATTGTTTTGACGGCACATTATGACCATTTGGGAGCAATGGGAAGTCAGACCTATTTTCCAGGGGCAAATGATAACGCTTCGGGTGTTGCTATGTTGCTTGAATTAGCCAAATATTTCAAAGAAAATCCGTTGGATTACAATGTGATGATTATTGCCTTTGCTGGCGAAGAAGTCGGGCTATTAGGTTCAGAATATTTTGTCCGTTATCCTTGGATAGACTTGAAAAACATCAAATTTTTGGTGAATTTAGATATTATGGGGAGTGGAGAAGAAGGGATTACAGTAGTCAATGGAACGAAACACACGGATGAATTTAATCGTTTGGTTAAAATAAACGAAGAGAAAAAAGGATTGCCGTTGATTAAACCCCGTGGTGAAGCAGCAAATTCTGACCATTATTGGTTTAGTAAAATGAGTGTTCCTGCTTTTTTTATATATACAATGGGACCTAATAAAAATTACCACGATGTATTTGATACCTATGAAAATTTATCTTTTGCGAAATTCAATGATATCAAAGACTTGCTGATAAATTTCGTTAGAACTTTCTGATATGCAAGCAAAGAAAATCATATTGGTTTTAGGTCTTGTTTTCACTTTTCACTTTTCCTTTTCTCAATCTTTTTTCAAAAATGCAGACTCTTTACATAAGAATAGAACAATAGGGATTACTGCTTTATATACTACCTCTTGGACGTCCAGTATTTTGGCTTTGAATTACGTTTGGTATGCCGATTATCCTTCTACTAAAATGCACACATTTAATGATTGGGATGAATGGCTTCAAATGGATAAGTTTGGACATATTTACACAGCATATCATATAAGTAAGAGTGTTGCCTTGTTTAATCGTTGGGCAGGAATGAAAAAAGTTCCCGCTGCGATTGTCGGCTCTGCTTTTGCATTAGGATATCAAACGACCTTGGAATTATTAGATGGAAAAAGTGTAGAATGGGGATTTTCTTGGGGAGATATGACTGCAAACACGATAGGAGCAGTTGCGTATGCCTCTCAAGAGTATTTTTTTGATTCACAACGCATTTTATTAAAACAAAGTTATCATCCAACGGAATATGCTTTGTTACGACCACACGTGTTAGGAGATAATTTTGTGCAACGTTATTTGAAAGATTATAACGGTCAAACCTACTGGTTTTCATTTGCTCCATCCCAATTTTCTTCTAAAATTCCTTTACCAAAATGGTTCTGTTTATCAGTAGGATATGGAATTGATGGGAAATTATTCGGAACAGAAAATACAGCGGTTTTTGATGGGATAACTTACAATGCACAACGAAGATTTTTGCTTTCATTTGATATTGATTTAACACAATTAAATATTAAAAACAAAACACTTAAAGCATTTATAAAACCTTTTAATGCGATTAAAATTCCATTCCCAACTATCTATTGGCAAAACAATACGTGCTATGTAAAAGGGTTGTATTTCTAGATTTTTTGATTGCTTTTTAATTTCTCAATTTAAATAAAAACACTTCACAGATAAATTCAGTACATTTGTAGTTCAATTTTTATTACTATGGGATGTTCTAATTGTGGCACTGGCGGTTGTTCTTCGGGAGGCTGTCAAAGTAACGGAACCTGTAGTTCTGGTGGTTGTAATAAATTAGGAGTTTTTGACTGGTTGGCAAATATGAAGTTGCCACAAGGAATGAAACCTTTTGATATAGCAGAAATACGATTCAAAAACGGTCGTAAAAGTTTCTATAAAAACACGAAAAATCTTTCCTTAAATGTGGGAGATATCGTGGTGGTTGAAGCAAACCCTGGCTTTGATGTCGGTGTGGTTTCAATTGTAGGAGAATTAGCCAGAATACAGGTAAATAAAAAAGGAGGGAATAAGGAGAACTTTGAAACCCCTCAAATATACCGCATTGCAAATCAAGATGACGTTCAGAAATGGATGGAAGCTCGCAATCTTGAGAAAGAAGTAATGTATCAAGCAAGAACCTTGGCCGTAAACTTAAATTTAGATATGAAAATATCTGATGTTGAGTACCAAGGAGATTTATCAAAAGCTACGTTTTACTATACGTCAGACGACCGTGTTGATTTTCGTCAGTTAATCAAAGATATGGCGGAAAAATTCAAAGTTCGTATTGAAATGCGTCAAATTGGATCCCGTCAAGAAGCGTCTCGTTTGGGTGGTATTGGTTCGTGTGGAAGAGAATTGTGTTGTTCAACTTGGTTAACTGATTTTAGATCGGTTTCAACTTCAGCTGCACGATACCAACAATTGTCTCTAAATCCACAAAAATTAGCAGGTCAATGTGGTAAATTGAAATGTTGTTTGAATTACGAATTGGATATGTATTTGGATGCGATTAAGCAATTTCCACCTGCAGAAACCAAATTGTACACAGAAAAAGGAACTGCTTTTCACGTTAAGACGGATGTTTTCAAAAAGTTAATGTGGTTCGTAATGGATGGTGAGAATGAATTTATTCCACTTTCTCCTGATAGAGTGAAGGAAATCGTTGGGATGAATCAGCAAAAGAAAAAGCCACATTCGTTGAAAGATTTTATGATTCAAGAAACAGTGGTTGCAGAAATCGCTTACGAAAATGTGGTTGGACAAGACAGTTTGAGCCGTTTTGATGAAAATTTTGGTAAAAAGAAGAAAAATAAACCTTCACGTAACCCAAATCAACGTCCTGGTAACAACAATCCAAACCAACAACCTAATCCGAATCAGCCGAAAGGACCAAGAGTTGAACGTGAGGTAAAACCAGTTGAAGCTAAAACCGAAGTTGTGAACGCTGAAACTTTAAATCAAACAGGTGAAAATCCTCAAAAAAACAGGAATAATAATAACAAACGAAGAAATAACAACCGAAGGAATTTTGATAAAAACAGAAATCAAAATAACCCAGCGACAAACAATACTAACAATGAATAAAAATCTATTTGCGGGTATTTTTTTACTACTGTTCGTACTTACTTCGTGTGGGGACAGTCCGTATTTCCAACAATCGGTTTCTTTTACGAACTTAACTTGGTCTCGTAAGCAAAAACCAACCTTTGTTGTCGATATTAAGGATGCAAATAAAACTTACGAAATGATTTTAACTTTCAGAACATCTACGCATTATCAATACCGTAATGCGTGGGTGTATTTGAATTCTGTTACTCCAGATAAAAAACGTTTCAGAGAACCTTTTGAAATTCAAATTTCTGATGAAAAAGGCTATTGGCTAGGTAAAAAAACAGGTTCTATTGTTGAGAATAAATTAGTTTTCAGAAATAGAAAATTCCCAACTGCAGGAAAATATACTTTTGTTCT
>JBILUY010000129.1:0-7452 GCA_044370735.1 Crocinitomicaceae bacterium
TTTAAATAGTACGATTTGATATATTAGGAGTTTGAATAATGTATTTTAGGTGATATTATTAAAAAATGACAATCTTGGTACTGTTCCTATACAGTTATTATATAGTAAAGAAGAAACTCAAACTCGAAATTGGGTTAGATTATTTGATAATTGAATTGGTTTTAAATTAAAGTAGGGTTTCAAATCCTATCGAGCTATTATATTGAAATATAAAATTTATATATTTACTTAGAAGTTGATTTAATATAATGAAAGAGAAAATTACAGAGGATTATAAATTATCCGAAAACGATGGTCTTTATTTTTTAGAATATACCTGTAAAAATATAACGATTGAAATTTCAAGAAACATCGTAAAAGATAGAATAGAATTTACTAATCATACAAAATCATATTTTTTTGTAAATGGTACAAATGTTAAAAGTTTTGATAAACCGTCTAGAGATTATTTCAGTTCTTCAGAGGGAACTCAATTCTTAGGAGGTGTTGCGATTTTTTCAAAATCAATTTTATCGACTTTTTTAGCAAACTTTTTAATTAATGTCAAATTAACAAAAAGCGAGGTTCCAATCAAAGTGTTTAACGATAGAAATGAAGCAATAATTTGGCTGAATAAAATTAAAAATCAAAATATGTTATTAGTGACTTAAAAAATAGAGTTTTATATTAATAACTTTATACACCATAAATAATTCATTTAGAATGAACATATATAATTATAAATAATGAATCATAAAATCAAAAACGCACTCATTAGTATATTATTACTAACAAGTATAAATCCATGCTTCTGCCAAGAAAAAAAATCTAATATTAAGAAAGAAACAATAAAAGTTGAACTGCCCCCTGAAGGCACATCAGACGATACTTTTGAAGAAAGCAATTTAGTAGTACCCAAAAAAGATGAAGATAACATTATTGAATTTCCAGAAATTGAACCTGTATTTCAAGGAGACTCTTTAGAACTTACCGAATGGATTAAAAAAAACTTAATCTACCCAAAAGAAGCAATAGAAGAAGGAATTGAAGGTAAGGTACCTGTAAGTTTTATTATTAACGAAAATGGGACAATTTCATCCCCGGTAATAGTAAGAAGACTTAGCCCAGAATGTGACAGAGAAGCCATCCGATTAGTTAAATCAATGCCAAACTGGATCCCTGGTAAGACAAAAAACAAAGTGGTAAAAGTTAGAAAAACGATTATAGTTATTTTTAATTCTGAAAATCAAACAAATTAAAATATGGAACTATTATTTTGCTCTGCGAACGAGAAAAAAAAAGTAGAAATTCAACAAAAAGTTGGATCTGAATATACAATCATAAATTTAAATGATTTAGGGTATACAGAAGAAATTCCTGAAACTGCAGACACGTTTGCTGGAAATGCTCTTTTGAAAGCGAAATTTGGTTTTGAAAAATTTGGTAAACCTTGTTTTTCGGATGATTCTGGTTTGGAGGTTGAAGCATTAAATAATGCTCCGGGAGTTTATTCTGCACGTTATGCTGGTGAACCGAAGAGTGATGAGCGAAATATGGATAAATTATTAGAAGCATTGAAAGGGATTGAAAATAGAAAAGCGTGTTTTAAAACGGTTATTGCTTACATTGATAACATTGGTGAAACCCATTATTTCGAAGGAAAAATTGAAGGTGTCATAACGCTCGAAAAAAGAGGGAGTCAAGGATTTGGATATGATCCAATTTTTATACCAAATGGATTCGATAAAACGTTTGCTGAATTAAGTTTAGAGGAAAAAGGTACAATTAGTCATCGTGCATTAGCTGTAGAGAAACTAATTCAAAGACTAAAGATTATAGATTAAAAGATTGAAGCATTTCGACAAGCTCAGTAAAAAATTGAAGATTACAAATTAGATCTTTTTAAGTTCGAAATAAATTTATAAGATGAACAAATTGCACAATTAAATGGAAACGTTTACCTTTGATTGGCAGAAAAAAGTGAGAACATTTTCACTTTACTAATTTTTAAATAAAACACAATTTAATACCATTATGGAAAGTTCAAAAATCATTTACACGCTAACGGATGAAGCACCGGCATTAGCAACGTATTCATTTTTACCAATTGTAAAAGCATTTTTATCTACTGCAGGAGTAGACGTTGAAACAAGAGATATCTCATTAGCAGCTCGTATTCTTGCTGGTTTCCCAAATGCTTTACAAGCTGATCAACGTGTAAATGATGCTTTGGCTGAATTAGGTGAATTAGTAAACTTCCCAGAAGCAAACATCATCAAACTTCCAAATATTAGTGCTTCTGTACCTCAATTAGTGGCTGCAATAAAAGAATTACAAGCGGCAGGTTTTGCTATTCCTGATTATCCTGTAGATCCACAAACAGAAGAAGAGAAAGCGGCACGTGCTATCTATGACAAAATCAAAGGGAGTGCTGTAAATCCAGTTATTCGTGAAGGAAATTCAGATCGTCGTGCTCCAGGTTCAGTAAAAGAATACGCTAGACAAAATCCACATTCAATGGGAGCTTGGTCGAAGGATTCTAAAACAAAAGTTGCAACAATGGCAGCTGGTGATTTCCGTTCAAACGAACAATCTGTAACCGTTGAAAATGCTTCTTCTGTAAACATAGAGTTTGAAGGAAAAGATGGTTCGAAAGAAACGTTAAAAGCAAACTTAAATTTAAAAGCGGGAGAAATCATCGATGCTACACACATGAGCATTAAAGCATTAAACACTTTCTTGTTGGAGCAAGTGGCATATGCAAAAGCAAATGGAATTTTGTTTTCAGTGCATATGAAAGCTACAATGATGAAGGTTTCTGACCCAGTTATTTTTGGTCACATAGTTAAAGCATATTTCGCAACTGTATTTGAAAAACACGCGGCTAAATTGCAAGAATTAGGTGTAAATGTAAATAATGGATTGGCTGATTTATTAGACAAAGTGAAAGGTCATGCTGATATCGAAGCTGATATTGAAGCTGCTTTCGCAAATGGTCCAGCTATTGCCATGGTAAATTCTGATAAAGGAATAACAAATTTACACGTTCCTTCGGATGTGATTATCGATGCTTCAGTTCCTGCAATGATCCGTACTTCTGGTCAAATGTGGAACAAAGAAGGAAAATTACAAGATACATTGGTTGTAATTCCAGATTCAAGTTATGCAGGAGTATATGATGCAACTATCAACTATTGTAAAGAAAATGGTGCTTTTGATCCAAGAACAATGGGTACTGTTTCAAACGTTGGTTTGATGGCTCAAAAAGCAGAGGAATATGGTTCACACGATAAAACATTTGAAATTAAAAAAGCAGGAACTGTTAAAGTTGTTGACGCAAACGGTACTGTTTTAATGTCTAGTGAAGTTGAAGCAGGTGATATTTGGAGAGCATGTCAAACGAAAGATGCACCAATTCAAGACTGGGTTAAATTAGCTGTTTCTAGGGCTAGAGCTACTGGTTGTCCAGCAATTTTCTGGTTGGATGAATCAAGAGCACACGATAGACAAATCATCGCAAAAGTTAATACATACTTAAAAAATCACGATACAAATGGATTAGACATTCAAATTATGTCTCCATACGATGCAACTGTTTTCTCATTGAAAAGAGTAAAAGCGGGTCAAGATACAATTTCTGTAACAGGAAACGTATTACGTGACTACTTAACTGATTTATTCCCAATTTTAGAAGTTGGAACAAGTGCTAAAATGTTATCTATCGTTCCTTTGATGAATGGTGGTGGATTGTTTGAAACAGGTGCTGGAGGTTCTGCTCCTAAACACGTTGAGCAATTTTTAGAAGAAAATCACTTACGTTGGGATTCATTAGGTGAATTTTTAGCTTTGGCTGTTTCTTTAGAGCATTTAGCTGAAACAACTAAAAATCCTAAAGCGGCAGTTTTAAGTCAAACGTTGGATAAAGCTACGGGTCGTTTGTTAATCGAAAATAAATCTCCTCAAAGAGATGCTAAACAATTAGACAACAGAGGTTCTCATTTTTACATTGCTATGTATTGGGCACAAGAATTAGCTAAATCTACTGATGCTGAATTAAGCGCAGCTTTTGCTGGTGTAGCTCAAGAACTTGCTGAAAACGAAACAAAAATCATTACTGAATTAAACGATACTCAAGGAAACGCAGTTAATATTGGTGGATATTATTATCCAAATCCTACATTAACAGCGAAAGCGATGAGACCAAGCGAAACTTTCAACCATGCTATCGATGGTTTGTTAGTAAAAGCATAATTAATTGATTTAAAAATATAAAGGTGGTTTAGACTTTTCGAAACCACCTTTTTTGTTTTATAGGATTTTATGAAACTATCATTTACCATTATAATCATACTGTTTCTTGCTTCTTGTGGAGCGATCAAACCAAAACAACCTCAAATTACTGAAAACAAAATTCAAGTGGAACAGAAAGTATCTACGATACATGTGCCCATTGAAGTAAATTTAAAAAACTATCTAACAGAGGCAGAAAAACAAACTCCAAAAAAATTTGAAGACGAAAAACAAGCATGCGAAGGTGTGAGTTTTTGGTATAAATTAGAACGAAACCCCTTAGAATTTGATGGTAAGGGAAACCAACTACTACTTGATTTATCTGGGAAATATGCCATTAAAATCAATTATTGTCCTAAATGTACAGGAATGTTTTCTGATAAAGAAAATTGTGTAGTTCCACGTGTTTTTGCAAGTTGTGGTATAAACGAACCGATGCGAAGAATTAAGGTTTCGACATCGACAGCGCTCTCTGTAAACAAAGATTATAAAATTGAAGCTAACACATCACTAAAAGAAATAGTTACTGAAGACAAATGCGAAATTACGGTATTCAAATATGATGCTACAGAAAAGTTGGTCGAAGAAATGGAAAAGGCCTTGAAAGGAGTAACTGCAGATATTGACAAAAAAATAGAACAAACTGATTTAAAAAAAGAAGTACAAAAAATATGGAAGGAATTAAACAATCCAATTGTAATACCTTCTGTTGGATATTTTTACCTTTCCCCTACGAGTTTGGCTGTTAGTACACCAAATTTTTCGAAAGACAAACTCAACATGACTGTTTCAATCAATGCATTTCCGAAAGTAAGTTTGGAAGAAAAGAAGATGATTACTCCTCCTTTACCCGAATTAAACCCAAGTAATGGAGAAAAAGGTTTTCAAATTAGCTTGGCGATTCAAGGGAAATATCATTCAATCAATGCGTTGTTAGCTCAAAACTTGAATGGAAAAGAAATTCAATTAAAAAAAGAAAAGATTAAAATTGACTCTGTACTTATACTCGGTGCAATCAATCAAAAATTAAGTTTCAAAGTACATTTTTCTGGTAAGAAATCAGGTATATTATATTTCACTGGCACACCTACATTTGATAAAGAAAAACAAATCATTTCTTTTCCTGACATGGATTTCGATATTGAAACAAAAAACACCTTACTCAAAAGTGCTGCTTGGTTATTCGATGATCTCATCACTGCAAAAATTAGAGAATATGCTGTGTATGATTTATCCAAAGACTTGAATTCTAACAAAAAAATGATTGAAAAAGAATTAAATCGTGAACTAGATAAAGGAGTTTATATGGAAACAAAACTTAAATCTGTTCGCATTGACCAAATTATTCCATTGAGAGATGAGTTATGGATTGTGACAAATTTGGTAGGTGAAATGGAAATTAAGTTGTAATGTGAATGATAATGTTTAATGAAGAATGTATGATGTTTGATGGCGAATTCTAAAAAAATAGCAATTATTGGTGGAGGTGCTGCAGGATTTTTTGCTGCAATAAGTGCTAAAGAACATCACCCTGAAGCAGAAGTTACTATTTACGAAAAGTCTGCAAAAGTTCTTTCAAAAGTTAAAGTTTCTGGAGGTGGTCGATGTAACGTTACACACGCCTGTTTTGACAACAAAAAATTACTTACTTTTTATCCTCGTGGGGCAAATTATTTACGTAAAGCCTTTGAACAGTTTAATACTCGCTCTACCATTGAATGGTTCAAAAAACGAGGGGTTGAACTGGAAACATTATCAGATAATTGCATTTTCCCAAAATCAAATTCTTCTCAAACGATTATTGATTGTTTTCTGAATGAAGCAAGAAAATTAGGTATTATTCAAAAACTACAAACTCCCATTGTAGATGTGAATTTAACTAATGAAAATGAATTTGAATTAATAAGTTTAACTCAATCCTATCTTGTGGATCAGGTTATTTACACTACTGGAGGTCAGCCCAAAAATAATTCACTGCATTGGCTACAAAAATTCAATCATGAATTAATCGAACCAGTCCCTTCCCTATTTACTTTTAACATGCCTGAAGAACCCATTCGAGAGTTAATGGGGATTGTAGTGGAAGAAACTACAACAAAAATAGAAGGAACAAAACTTGAAGCATCTGGCCCTTTATTGATAACTCATTGGGGAATGAGCGGTCCATCGATATTAAAACTTTCTGCTTTTGGAGCAAGACTATTAGCGGACAAAAACTACGATTTTCACGTTCTTGTGAATTGGCTTCATACAAAGAAAGAACCAGAAGTTCGATCTAATCTGGAAGAAACACAATTAGTTCATTCCGAGAAAAAAATAGGGAATCTAAATCCCTTTGGTTTATCAACTCGTTTGTGGCATTTTTTACTGGAAAAGTCAAACATCTCTATTGATTCAAAATGGAAAGAGCTACAAGGAAAAAAAATGAATAAACTCATTAATACCTTGGTGAACGACCGATATCATGTTTCAGGAAAAACAACTTTTAAAGAAGAATTTGTGACTGCAGGAGGTGTAGGATTATCAGATGTAGATTTCAATACCATGGAAAGCAGAAAAGTAAAAGGGTTATTTTTTGCAGGAGAAGTATTGGATGTAGATGGTGTTACGGGTGGATTTAATTTTCAAGCGGCTTGGTCTACTGGATGGATTGCAGGGAAAAACGTGATTTAATTATGATTTATGAATTATAAATTATGATTAGAAGATTTTTGTTTTTGATTTTAGTAATTCTATTTATCCAAGAATTGAGTTTGTATATTTATGAATTGGTAAACTTTTTTGATAAAAGTCGATTTTTTGGAGAAGCAATCAACATTTTTTATTCCTTATTTTATCTATACTTTATTTTAGTTTTATTCTATTGGAATACAATGTATTCTCGATTGATTTTACTAATCATACTACCTTTTTCATTTATATACAAATTATCTGGTATTTTACATTGTTGTGAAACACCTTTTGAATATACAATTTTAATTTACATTCAATTTCACGATCTACTAATAACATCTCGTTGGAAATCATATATTACAAAAATCATATTTGGTTTACCCTATACTTTAAATACAATATTGTTTGTTTATACATTGATTTCAATGTTAATCAAAAAAAGAAAAAACTATTTTGTTTAAATACATTTTACTTTTTAAAATCGAAATATAAACATTGACTTAGTTTAAA
>JBILUY010000130.1:0-7451 GCA_044370735.1 Crocinitomicaceae bacterium
CATCATATTTTTGCAAATAAATTACCAATTCGAGTTTTTACATTGGATACTGGTCGTTTATTTCCTGAAACGTATTCTGTATTAAACGCTACAAGAGAACGCTACAATCAACCTATTGAGGTGTTTTTTCCAAAACATGAAGCGGTTGAGAAATTGGTCACTGAAAAAGGCCCAATTAGTTTTTATGAAAGTCTTGAAAACAGAAAAGAATGTTGTTTTATCCGTAAAGTAGAACCGTTAAATCGTGCGTTAGAAGGTGTTGAGGTTTGGGTGACAGGGTTGAGAGCGGAGCACTCTGAAAACAGAAAAGCAATGCCAATTGTTGAAGAGGATGAGAGTAGAGGAATTACAAAAGTTCATCCATTAACATCTTGGTCTACAGAAGAAGTAAAAGCAGAAATAGCAAAATATAATATTCCCTACAATGTGTTACATGACAGAGGATTTGTGAGTATTGGTTGTCAGCCATGTACACGTGCCATCAGAGAAGGAGAAGATTTCCGTGCTGGAAGATGGTGGTGGGAAAACAACGATAAAAAAGAATGCGGAATACATACGTAATTATAAATTATAAATGATGAATTATGAATGAACACTTTAACTCATAATTCCTAACCCATAACTCATAATTAAAAAAAAGGTGGATTATTTAGATCAATTAGAAGCAGAAGCGATTTACATTTTAAGAGAAGTCGCAGGACAATTTGAGCGTCCAGCTCTATTATTTAGTGGGGGGAAAGATAGTATTTGTTTGGTGCATTTAGCATTGAAAGCATTTCGTCCGGGGAAATTCCCATTCCCATTAGTACACGTTGATACAGGACATAATTTTCCTGAAGCGATAGAGTATAGAGATAATTTAGCAGAAAAATTAGGAGAGAAATTAATTGTACGCTATGTGGCAGATACAATTAAAGAGAAAAATTTACAAGATGGTAAAGGAAAGTTTCCTAGTCGTAATGCCTTACAAACGTACACGTTGTTAGATGTAATTAACGAGTTTGAATTTGACGCTTGTATCGGTGGAGCAAGAAGAGACGAAGAAAAAGCGAGAGCAAAAGAGCGTATTTTCTCTGTGCGTGATGAATTTGGACAATGGGATCCAAAGAAACAACGACCAGAATTGTGGAACATATACAATGGTAAGATTGATAAAGGAGAAAATGTACGTGTTTTCCCAATTTCAAATTGGACAGAATTAGATGTTTGGAACTATATCAAGCGTGAAAATATTGAATTACCATCGATTTATTTTACCCATGAACGTGAATGTATCAAAACAGAACACGGACAATGGATGAATGTAAATGAATTTGTAACCCTTGAGCCTTCCGATAAAATTGAAAATGTAAAAGTACGCTACAGAACGGTTGGGGATATGACCTGCACCGCCGCTGTTGAAAGTGAAGCTTATACAGTGGATGACATCATTGCTGAACTGAAAGAAACCCGAATTTCTGAAAGAGGCGCAACACGAATGGATGACCGCATCAGTGAAGCAGCAATGGAAGACAGAAAAAAAGGAGGATATTTTTAATTATGAGTTATTATTGATGAATTATGAATGATTTTTAATTAGTTGAATTTGAATTGAAATGATTTTTTTGATTAAATTAAAGAGAGTTAACTAATAATTTTTTTATGCAATCAGAAAATATTTTTATCCAAAAATCATTCAATTTCGCTGTGAATATTGTTCATTTTTGTAACTCATCTAATAATAATTACCAGCAAAATATCTTAAATAAACAATTATTAAGAAGTGGTACTGCTGTTGGAGCTTTAATAAGGGAAGCACAGAATGCAGAGAGTAAAGCTGATTTCATTCACAAGTTAGCTATATCTCAAAAAGAATGTGATGAAAGCTGTTATTGGTTAGAAATTTTAAATAAAACGAATATGATTGATAATTTAGTTTACAAGAATTTACATTTTGAGGCAAGTTCGTTGTTAAAATTAATACGTAGTGCAATAGTCACGACAAAGTCAAAAATGAAAAACAAAGAATATTTATAAATAGGAAAAATGATGTTTATGTGGTTTAATTTAATTCATAACTCATAATCCATAATTCATAATTAATAAAGTGGAAATTTTAAGATTTTTTACAGCAGGAAACGTTGATGATGGGAAAAGCACCCTGATTGGACGATTATTATACGATAGCAAATCAGTATCAACAGATATTTTAGAAACGCTAACAAGACAAAGTAAGACTACGGGTGAAAATGCGGAAATTGACTTGGCGTTATTAACCGATGGTTTACGTGCAGAAAGAGAGCAAGGTATTACAATTGATGTAGCTTACAAATATTTCTCGACAGAGAAGAGAAAGTTTATCATTGCAGATACACCTGGACACGTTCAATATACCCGTAATATGTTTACAGGGGCATCGAATACCGATCTAGCGATAATTTTGGTGGATGCAAGACACGGAATAACAGAGCAAACTCGCAGACATAGTATCATTTCTTCTATTGTTGGACTACCTCATATTTTGGTATGTATCAATAAAATGGATTTGGTCGATTATAAGGAGGAAGTATTTCAAAATATAGTTGCAGATTACCAAAAGTTTGCGCAACAATTAGGATTGCCAAAAGTTTCGTTTTTACCTGCAAGCGCCTTTACTGGTGAAAATGTGGTAAACAAAACGGGTAAAATGGATTGGTACCAAGGTCCAACCTTGTTTGAGTTTTTGGAAACAGTTGAAATAGAAAGTGCTAAAGATACAAACGCACCAAGATTTCAAGTGCAATATGTTGTTAGACCACAAACGGAAGAACTTCACGATTACCGAGGCTACTCAGGTAGTGTGTTAAGCGGTTCGTTTAAAAAAGGAGATAAAGTACACATCTATCCAGTGGATTTAAGTTCTACAATTACTAAAATTGAGAAATTTGATACAGAGGTTGAAGAAGCTCACGCAGGAGAACCAGTAATTATTCATTTGGAAGATGAAATTGATATTTCACGTGGATCAACGATTGTTCCTGTACAAAATCAAATCCAAGCAGAAAATTCGTTTGAGGCTGTTGTTTGTTGGATGGATAACAAATCATTTCAACCTGGACAAAAATTACTTTTACAGCAAAATAGTTTTAGAACAAAAGCGGTTATTAAAGAAGTTGATAATAAAATTAATATTTACAATTACCAAAGCGAGGAAAGTGATGGAACACTTCATTTGAATGATTTTTGTAAAGTAACGATCAAAACCGCTGAACCATTGGCTTTTGATGCGTACAAGCAAAATCGCAAAACAGGATCTTTTATTTTAATTAACGAAAACACAAACAATACAGTCGCAGCAGGCGTTATTGAATAAATCTTCCCCCGAGTTTACACTGAGCTAGTCGAAGTGGAGGGAGATAGAGGGGGAGGAAAAGATAAGTTGTTTATGTAACAAAAGTTGATTTAAAAAAGATTGTGACTTACTAAATTCACAGAAAAAATAAAAATGCAAAACCTACTAACAAAACTCTTTCAAGCACATTCGCAGAAAAAATCACTGCCTGCTCCGCAATTGGTAGAAGTTTTTATTGAAACTTTACTGGCATTATTATTTCCTGCGCATAATCTTAAAAAGATTGTATCAAAAGAGCAATTAGAAGAAGAGATAGAAAAAAACAAAAAGCAATTAGAGGTTTTGCTTTTGCATATTGAAACAGATTTAACAAAATCAGTTTCCGAGATTGTAACTCTTTTTTACGATGAACTTCCTGCTATTTATGATTTGTTATTGAAAGATGCTGAAGCGATTGAAAAAGGAGATCCTGCGGCTCGCGGTGTGGAAGAGGTGATGCGTACTTATCCTGGATTTTATGCAATTTCGATTTTTAGAATTGCGAATGCATTGTTTAAATTAAATGTACCTTACATTCCTCGTATTTTCACAGAATTGGCACATAGTAAAACCGGGATTGATATCCACCCCGGAGCTACAATTGGTGAGTATTTTTTCATCGATCACGGTACTGGAATAGTAATTGGCGAAACAACTGTAATTGGTAATCACGTTAAGCTTTACCAAGGAGTTACATTAGGGGCGTTGAGTGTGAAAAAAGAAATGGCAGAAACAAAACGACATCCAACCATAGAAAATGGAGCGGTTATTTATGCCGGAGCGACAATATTAGGTGGTAGAACAACCATCGGAGAAAATGCAATCATCGGAGGAAATACTTGGATTACAGAAAGCATTGCACCGAATACGTTGGTATATCATCAACCAGAATTAATTATTAAAAGTAAAACAAATTAAAATAGAAGCTAATGCCTTTTGGCTATTGCCTAATTACTAAATAAATGAAACTAATAGAATTTATCGGAAACACACCACTGGTTGAATTGAACCATTTGAATCCGAATCCGAAAGTGAGATTATTAGCAAAGTTGGAAGGACACAACCCGGGAGGAAGTGTGAAAGACAGAGCTGCCTTTGGTTTGATTCAAGGAGGGATTGATAGCGGTTTGATTAAACCAGATAGTAAACTGATTGAAGCTACCAGTGGAAATACTGGGATAGCGTTAGCAATGATTGCACGCTTACACAATTTGCACATTGAATTGGTAATGCCAGAGAATTCAACTAGAGAACGAGTATTAAGTATGCGTGCTTTTGGAGCGGTGGTTACCTTGACACCTTCAGAAGGAGGGATGGAAGCAGCGATTGACTATGCAAGAGCTAAAGTTGAAAACGAGGGGTATGTTATGTTGGATCAGTTTGGTAATCAAAATAATCCAAACATGCATTACAAAACCACTGGACCAGAAATTTGGAGAGATACCAATGGTGAAGTAACACATTTTGTTTCTGCTATGGGTACTACAGGTACAATTATGGGAGTATCTCGCTATTTAAAAGAACAAAATCCGAATGTTCAGATTGTAGGAGCACAACCAACGGATGGTTCGAAAATTCCTGGAATTCGTAAATGGCCAGAAGAATACTTACCGAAGATTTTTGATAGATCTAGAGTTGATCGTATTGTTGAAGTTACGGAGGAAGAAGCTAAAGAAGTAACGAAACGATTAGCACGAGAAGAAGGAGTTTTTGCAGGTATGAGTAGCGGAGGATCTGTTGCTACGGCCTTAAAAATCATTCCTGAACTTTCAGAAGGTACAGTTGTTTGTATCATATGCGATCGTGGTGATAAATATCTATCAACCGATTTATTTGATTAAACTTCTCACGCACCCTGAGGTTCTCGAAGGGAGAGGGAGAAAACAAAACATAAATTATTAATTTTACAACGTTAAAAATAGAACAATGATTAAAACCGACATCATTATTATTGGAGCAGGACCAGTAGGGTTGTTTGCTGTATTTGAAGCAGGATTATTAAAATTAAGATGTCATTTGATTGACTCTTTACCTCAACCTGGAGGGCAGTGTTCAGAAATATATCCGAAAAAACCGATTTATGATATCCCTGGATTTCCATCGGTATTGGCTGGTGATTTAATTGATAACTTAATGGAGCAAGCTGCTCCTTTCAAACCTGGTTTTACTTTAGGAGAAGCAGCACAAGATATCGAAAAACAAGAAGATGGATCGTTTATCGTAACTACAGCAAAAGGAACAAAACATCACGCACCAATCGTAATGATAGCAGGAGGTTTAGGAGTATTTGAACCAAGAAAACCACCTATTGATAATATCGTTGATTTTGAAGATAAAGGAGTAGAATATATCATCAAAGATCCAGAATTTTACCGCGGAAAACGCGTTGTGATTGCTGGTGGAGGTGATTCAGCATTAGATTGGTCTATTTATTTGACAGAAAATAAAATTGCGAGTGAAGTTATTTTAGTTCATAGAAGCAGTTCATTCCGTGGTCACTTAGATTCAGTGCAAAAAGTAATTGATTATGCTGAAGCTGGTAAAATAACATTGGTAACTGAAGCGGAAGTAACAGGTTTATCAGGTGATGGAAAATTAGAAAAAGTACATATCACGCACGCTAAAGACGGAGAAATCATTAAAGAAGCAGATCATTTCGTGCCATTATTTGGTTTAAAACCAAGTTTAGGTCCTATTGCAAATTGGGGATTAGAAATTGAAAAGAATGCTATCAAAGTAGATACATTGGATTATTCGACAAACGTACCTGGAATTTACGCTATTGGTGACGTAAATACATACGAAGGAAAATTGAAATTAATCTTATGTGGTTTCCACGAAGGAACAATTGCTTTACAATCAGCGTTTGCTCGTATTCACCCAGATAAGAAAAATGTTTTAAAATATACGACAGTAAACGGAGTAAACGGATTTTAATGAAAAATATCATATATACAGTTTTAATAGTGTTAGCAGGAGCAACACAATTAAATGCACAAGATTGCAACCAAATCAAGAGAGCAAAAATTCAAAATGCGAATGAGGTTGAAGATTGTGTGTTAGAGTGTGCTAATAAAATCTTATCAACTCCATTACAAAACAAAACGGAAGATTATTTTATTTCCCAAAAGTTTGTTCTTCTTTGGATGGAGAAAACAAAATACGAATTTAAATTAGGTGAAGGATTTTCGACATTAACTAAAGGAGATAATCAGCTTGAATTAAGTGCAGTATTTTTTGCTAGTCTTGCAAAAGCAGCAATAACAGAGAAGAAAGATTTTCAAATTCCTGCATTAAAATTATATGCGGAGTATTTAAAAAATGATAAAAACGGAATTAAATTATCTTCAAAACAAAAGAAATTTTTGACTGATGTAGAAGCTGGAAGCTTTGAAAAATATATCGATTAAAATAATTTACAATTCTTTACTAAAGGTGCGAGCAATCGCACCTTTTTTTGTTCGATTTAATAAATAAATCTACTTTTGAAATATGAAAGTGAGTTTATTCGTATTTATAATTCTTTTACAAGTTGGATGTACTTCGAAGAAAGTAGTACGATATTTTAATTATTCGAATTTTGATACTGAATATACTAGAGTGTTATATGCAGATTTAAATTTAGATAAAGAACAGTATTCATATCTTGAAAATGATAGCATAATTGATTTAAATCAATTAAGTAATAAAGTTGAATTAAGTAAATTAGAGATTAAAGAATTTCTTTCGGTTATAAAAGATACGACTTGTTTTAATAAAGAAGGAGAGTGCGGCACATATCGAGATGAAGCTTGCTTTATATTTTACAAAAAAAATAAAATCATTAAAATAATTACGGTTGGTTGTTCGTATTCTTATTTTTCAAATTGTCCCGATAATTTCCCATGCACATTCGGAAGTGTTAAAGAACCTTGTGATTCAAAAAGATATAATAAACTATTGAAATCAATTTGGGGGAGAATAAAAAATTGAATTTTTTTCATTCCAATAAAACAACATAATTTTATAATAGTTGATTTACTTTTATTAAATATAATTTTGAGTGTTAAATAAATTTTCAGAGCTTAAGAATTTAACTTATAATAACTTATGAAAAACAATG
>JBILUY010000201.1:0-4730 GCA_044370735.1 Crocinitomicaceae bacterium
TAATACGGGGGATTTAATGAACCGAATTTCTGAAGATGTGGGGCAAGTTCGACAATATTTAGGTCCGGGGTTAATGTACACGGTAAATCTTGCCATTCTTTCCATTATGGCTATTTATACGATGATGAAAATTAATGTTGGATTGACTTTAATTGCTTTGGCTCCTCTTCCAATAAT
Organism: Crocinitomicaceae bacterium; assembly: GCA_044370735.1. Taxonomy (GTDB): domain Bacteria; phylum Bacteroidota; class Bacteroidia; order Flavobacteriales_D; family Crocinitomicaceae; genus CANHVK01. The sequence continues at coordinate 178 of JBILUY010000201.1, forward strand.
GTCGGTGTTGATATATAAAGTATCAAGTAAAATGAATGCATTGAGTAAGTTCGTACAGCAAGAGCAATCAATGTTATCAACTATTGTGCAAGAAACGTTTTCTGGTATTCGTGTAATAAAGGCTTATTTACGTGAGTTAGAAATGCAATCCCGATTTGAAGAATCATCTAATGCATATAAAGACAAAACAATGAAACAAGTGAAAATAAATGCCTTGTTTATGCCGACTATTGTGTTTTTGATTGGTTTGAGCACATTATTAGCGATTTATTATGGTGGATTATTGACCTATGAGAAAATCATTACCCCAGGAGATATTGTTGCGTTTATCTTTTATATCAATATGTTAACCTGGCCTTTTGCAAGTGTAGGGTGGGTAACTTCCATTATTCAACGTGCTTCCGCTTCCCAAGAACGTATCAATGAATTTTTGAAAATTACACCTGAAATTCAAAATGTTTCTACCGAGAAATTAGATGATATTAAGCATATTGAATTTAAAAACGTATCGTTTCAATATGCGGATAATCTTCCTTTTGTCTTGAAAAATATTTCCTTTCAAGTGAAAAAAGGAGAAAAAATAGGATTTATTGGTCGAACTGGTAGTGGGAAATCTACCTTGTTACATTTATTAATGCGTCAGATTGACCCAACAAGCGGGGAGGTGGTTTTAAATGGAAATCCATTAAAATCTTCTAATTTAGAAAGATATAGGCAGATGTCCGGGGTTGTTCCACAAGAAGTGTTTTTATTTTCAGATACCATTAAAAATAACATATCCTTTGGTAAAATTGACGGAGATGTATCCGAACAAGAGTTGATTGAAGTTACAACAAAAGCGCACGTTCTCCATAATATTGAAGCTTTTCCTAATAAATTTGAAACCTTGTTAGGGGAGCGAGGGGTGAATTTGAGTGGAGGTCAGAAACAACGTATTAGTATCGCACGTGCTTTAATTCGCAAACCCAAATTATTGGTATTAGACGATTGTTTATCTGCTGTGGATACCGAAACCGAAGATGTTATTTTACACGGAATTGCTGAATCTACCGAGGATCAAATTACAGTAATTGTCAGTCACCGAATTTCTTCTTTACGTTTTGTAGATCGCATTTATGTCATCGAAGATGGAGAAATAAAAGAACAAGGTTCACAAGCTGAATTACTTGCCCTCAAAGGAATTTATGCAGATATGTATGAAAAACAGTTGAAGGAGGGGTAGAAAAAAAATCTTCAAAAATTTGTTTTTTGAAAATAAAAAAGTATATTAGTATTAATAAACAATTAAAAAGTAACGCCTATCGAATAAACATTACTCTGATTTTTTAATAACCAAGGGAAACCTTATAATTTTTAGAGTTATGTTTCATTCAGTGGAAGATTCACTACTTGTGAGTCAATATTTAGCAGGCGATACAAAATCATTTGAGATTTTAATCAACCGTTATAAAAAGATACTTTTCAAAAGTATTTTAAGTAAAGTTAAATCCTCTGATTTAGCAGAAGATATCTTTCAAGATACATTCTTTAAAATTATAAATACCCTACACGCAGGGAAATATAACGAAGAAGGGAAGTTTTTACCGTGGGCTTCACGTATAGCAAACAATTTAATCATCGACCATTTTAGAAGACAAAAAGGGAAAAGAATGATTTCTGAAAGTTCGTCAAATGATGAAAGTTATTCGATATTTTCTCGTATCAGTTCAGAAGACGAAAGTTGGATTGATAGCACGATGCGTGAGGAATTAGAAGGTCAATTGGTAGATGTGATTGATTATTTACCAGAAAACCAACAAGAGTTAATTAGAATGCGAATTTTTCAAGGATACTCATTCAAAGAAATTGCAGAATTACAAGGGATTAGTATCAATACTGCGTTAGGTAGAATGCGCTACGCCGTTCAAAATATTCGCAAAATCGTTGAAGAAAAAGAATTAGTTGAATTGTAATTTTAAGTTTCCTCCTTTGGAGGAGGATTAAGGAGGAGGATTTCGACAAAATATTCAAAAAAAAAGAGTGTCTAACCAGACACTCTTTTTTTATAATCAACTATTAAATAGCATTTTATTTCTTGTAGAAAGGTAACTTAACCACTTTCGCTTTAATTCCTTTTTCACGGATAGAAATGAAAATTTCAGTTTCTAATTTAGCGAATTCAGTTTTTACATATCCTAAACCAATTCCTAATTTCATAGAAGGAGACATTGTTCCAGAAGTTACGATACCGATTTCGTTTCCATTAGCATCAACAATAGGGTAGTCGTGACGAGGAATTCCGCGATCAATCATTTCAAAAGCGATTAACTTACGACTAACACCTTCTTCTTTTTGTTTTTTCAAGAAATCAGCATCGATAAAGTCTTTTGTGAATTTAGTAATCCATCCTAAACCAGCTTCGATTGGCGAAGTTGTGTCGTTGATATCATTTCCATATAAGCAGTAACCCATTTCCAAACGTAAAGTGTCACGTGCTGCTAAACCGATTGGTTTAATTCCGTATGAAGCACCCGCTTCAAATACTTTATCCCAAACTTGTTGTATCGAATCGTTTTTTACATAAATTTCAAAACCTCCCGCACCTGTGTACCCAGTAGCAGAGATAATAGTGTGCTCAACACCAGCGAAATCACCTACTACGAAATTGTAGTAAGGAATACCGTTTAAGTCAACACTTGTCAAAGATTGCATTGCTTCTGAAGCTTTTGGTCCTTGGATTGCCAACAAAGAATAATCGTCAGAAACGTTTCTCATTTCTACTCCCATATCGTTATGAGAAGAAATCCAGTTCCAATCTTTTTCGATGTTAGAAGCGTTAACAACCAATAAATATTGCTCTTCTTTAATTTTGTAAACGATTAAATCATCTACAATTCCTCCTTTACCATTTGGCAAACAAGAATATTGTGCTTTTCCAGGAGTTAAAACAGATGCATCGTTTGTAGTCACTTTTTGAATTAAATCCAACGCTTTTGGACCATTTAATAGGAATTCACCCATATGTGAAACGTCAAAAACACCTACACCATTTCTAACAGTTTCGTGTTCGATGTTTACACCTTCGTATTGTACAGGCATATTGTAACCTGCAAATGGAACCATTTTCGCACCAAGCGAAATATGTGTTTCAGTAAGCGCTGTATTTTTCATTTCTCAAAAAGTTTTCGCAAAAGTAGGAAAATAAGAAATAGAATTTCCGTTCCGCTTTTAATAGTTATTTACATAATTGAAATAATTTCTAATTTCGTACTATGTCTTTGAGTGAGATTTTCAATACCCAACGTTCCATTTTGCAACAAGTGGAAATTCCTGATTTAGTGAAACGAGGGATTAAAATCTATGTAAAACGCGATGATTTAATTCATTCCGAGGTTTCTGGAAACAAGTGGAGAAAATTGAAATACAACATTGAACAAGTGTATCAAGGCAAATTTGACGGCGTTTTTACTTTCGGAGGAGCGTTTTCAAACCATTTGGTGGCAACAGCAAGTGCGTGTCATCAATTAGGATTGAAATCCATTGGTTTTGTACGTGGAGATGAGTTGAATGCCAGCTCAAATGATACCTTGGCTCGATGTCATTCGTTGGGGATGGACTTACGTTTTTTACCTCGTGAAGAATACGCTTTACGCAATGATAAACAATACATTCACGAACTGCAATCTGAAAATTTAGGGTATTTCCCAGTTCCCGAAGGAGGAGCGAATTATTTAGGAGTGATAGGTTGTCAGGAAATTGTACAAGAAATAGACGTACCGATAGACCATCTTTTTGTTGCACAAGGAACAACAACAACTAGTTGCGGAATATTAATTGGGAAAAAGGAATACACCAAATTACACGTGGTTCCTGTGTTAAAAGGATTTCATTCTCGTGAAACAATGCACGAAATATTAAAATATGCGCTATTAGATGAGGAATATGCTTCCGAGTTGATTTCAGAGGTCATCGTTCATTCTGAAGACCATTTTGGTGGTTACGGAAAATACACCGACGAACTTATTCAATTCATTCAAGAGATGTATCATTCTTACCAAGTTCCACTCGATTTTGTGTACACTGGAAAAGCCTTTTTTGCAATGCTTAAAGCGTTACGCAATGGTAATTATGACAACCAAACTGTTGTGTTTATCCATACTGGAGGATTGCAAGGTAATGGGGAGGTGGTTGGTTTTTAAGTTTTTTTTATTTATGTAACTTTTTGTTTTATTGATCGGGTATATCAATTCAAAACACTCATAAAATAATAATAGATTTATTTCAAATGTGTTTTGAATAAAATATTAATTCAAAATTACAATCAGACTAAAGTTTTTGATGAGCTTATTTTATATTTAATATTTTGGTGTTTAAAATTTGTTAATTGTAGAAAATAGTGTTTTAGAGATAAATTAGTTTTTTTGAAATTAAAAATTTGCAAATTGTATCATAAAACTACCCCATATCATTTTGAGACCAATTGAATAGTCATCAAATAATTGAAATTCGAAAACATCTCCGTCTTCATCAAGAGCGTTTATTATTTGATAATGATGATGGCCATCTTCAGTATA
>JBILUY010000299.1:0-2653 GCA_044370735.1 Crocinitomicaceae bacterium
CTGATAGCTTTTTGTAGATTACAGTTTCTCCATTTGCTTTAATATGAGCAATGTCACCTCTTTCATTGATATTTATAACAAATGTATTTTCTCCTTTCTTCCAATCATCCCAAGTTTCAGTTTTAGGGTCATATATTGTAACATGATTATAATCAATTCTAAATTTCTCGTTTTTTACAGTTGTTTCTTTCTTTTTTAACTTTACTCCATAAAAATTCCAAGCTCCAGAATAACCTTCGATTAAATCAAATTCGCTTGTATATGATGGTAGTTTTTCAAATCTTGCAGAAAATTCAATATAATTACCTGGTAAAGCTGCAGTAATACCATCATAATTCCCAATATTCTGTGTACTTAATAATTTATATGTACGACCATTTGCTTTTATAAAATATGCATTTTTATGACCTGGGAGATTTAATAAGATATAATGGCCATTAGGTGTAGAATTTTTATAAATAAAATTTATTTGTGTGTAATTTTCTGTTGAATTAATAGATTTAATTTCTATGTCTTTTTCAGATTTACGATCAAAATCTGGGTATGAAACAGTTTGTGCAAATAAATTATTAAGACAAATTAAAAAAAGCAGTATTGTAAGTGACTTTTTCATTTTAAAACAATTTTTATTTGATTCAAATTTTAAAAAAGATTATATAAAATATCTAGAAATTTTAATTTCATTTTAAACTTAAATAAAATCTTTTACTTTTTAAAAATTATTTTTAAAGAATTTCTTAACTATGTTTACTTTAATGTAAAATGATTTTATCAACTTAAATCATTAATTAAATCGAAAAAAGAAAAATGCCACAGCAGCCCATTTTTTATCTATGTTTTTGGCATATCCAATTGTATTGTGGTTTGCATTTTGAACTGTACCATCATTTTTGATATAGCCTATTGTATTGTGATTCGTGTTTTGGATAGTACCATCTTCTTTTACATACCCTACAGTATTATGATTACTGTTTTGTATTGTTCCATCATTTTTAATATATCCAATAGTATTATGATTTTTATCTTGAATTGTACCGTCATTCTTAATAAATCCTACCGTGTTATGGTTGCTATTTTGTATTGTCCCATCAGATTTTATATAACCCGTAGTGTTATGATTATCAGATTGTATTGTTTGTGCGTTTGAATATAGGGACGATAGAAATAGAATTAATGTTAAACAAAATTTTTTCATTTTAATGTTTTTTGGAAATATAAATAAAAAGAATAATAAAGGTTGAGTTCAATTTAATGTTTACACATTCTATTTGATAGGTTTCCATAAATCCAAAAATGTATATGTATACCTTTTCTTGTGTAAACAGCTGCATATATACTAGAAATAAATTCAATTAAATTAAATAAGAATAAAATAACTAAATATACAATATAATAAGTTGAAACTGTTTTATTTGTGAATATTATCGAAATGGTCCACCAAAAACCAATACTATTTATAAAAAACATTGTTATTTGGGATAGTAAAGCTTGTGTACAATGCCAACGAACAAAGTAACTTGATTTTTTATTTCCTAAAAAAAAGATCAGAGTTGCAACAAGATTTACAATTGGTAGAGGAATACCAACCATTATAGCAATAATAGACATTAAATAGCTATATGATGCAGATTCAGCTTCGTTTTCATTTGGTTGGTAATAAAAATTCTTTTGTTTAATCATAATCCTTTTTTTATGTTCCAAATCCAATTGATTAGTATCAAAATAATTAATGGAATTGCATATTTTGGTTTTTTTATTGTAAGTTCAATTTTTTGATAAAAATCTAAAAGAAATTTTTTTTGAAATAAAAAATCTATTAAGATAAAAACGGTAATTGATACTAGGATAATTGACGTGATAAAACCTAGAGGATTGATTATTAAAGAATTAATTAAATCACCTTTTGCAATTGAAATAATTGAACGAGTAGTTCCGCAAGATGGGCAGGGTAAATTTGTTACTTTTTTAAAAATGCAAACGTTTACTGTATTTTGAACAGAAGAAATTGTTTTTAAATTATAAAAAATCCAAATATACCCCGCAATACATGCTAAAATTAAAATTAAATATAGCCTGTTCTTGCTATTAATCATTAATACAAAAATTGTTGTATTTTTTGGAAATTCTTTTCCTTAGTAGATTTTTGAATCATAAACAAGTCGACAATACTCCAAATTCCCATTCCTCCACATGTTAAAAGTTTTCCAATACCAAGGCCTATATCTCCGATAATAAATCTATCTATTCCTAATCCACCAGCTAAAATTGAAACTATCAAACTTGTAGTTGGATCTTTAAATTGAATTGTCGAAATCATTGCCCATTTAGAATCGTCTATAGCAAGTAATCTCTCTCTTATCATATTCATACTATGACTTTCAAAGTACTTACTGTTTGACATTAAAAACATGTCGACTTTTTGTGCATCCATTTTTATAAATTTAAATTTTCCCTACTCGTATGGCTTTTCGGTTACGTCCCTTTTCTAAGTTTGTTTAAATATTTTATTATTTGAATAATAATAAAAATTGTTGTTTTTTCAGTTAATTATAAATTCTGAAAATTTTGTAAATTTTTGTTTTGTACTAAGATTTTTCTATAATCATTAATTTTTATCCAATAAATTATCCAGCAAATCAAACCTGCAATCATT
>JBILUY010000133.1:0-7346 GCA_044370735.1 Crocinitomicaceae bacterium
GAATTTTAGCATTTTCAATATCAGATTTTAAGATTATTTGATCACCAATATGTGCAACAATTTTATCAATTGACTTTGGAGATTGGGAAAAAGTAAAAAACGGGATTACTATAGTTATGAAAAGAATAATTTTGATCATTTTAATTTCCTAGATTGTAAATAACATTATCAACTATTTTAAAGTTGTATTTTTTATAAAGTTCCTCAATCCAAATTTTTTCTAAATGATTTTGATAATCACTCACAATTAAGCCTTTTGCTTCTTTTATAGTTTTTGGACATGGAGGGATTATTTCAGATATTTTAAGCACGTAAAACTTTCCATTATATTGAATAATCTGATTAATCCCTTTTTTTATCTCTACATTCGATAAGTAAGGTAATTCATCTATTTCATATTTGTTCATTTTTACTTTCAGATTTAATTCTGAAGTAGCATTTATTTTTTCAATAATATGTTTTGAATTAATAGTATCACTTGATTGTAACATTTTCAATACTTTCTTAGCGATATCATTTGTTTGACATTCATATATTGTTGCATCAATTCGTTTTTTCCATTGATATTTATTAATGTTATTTTCGTAAAATTGTTTTAAACCAAGTGTATCTTTACTTGCTTTATTCCATATTTTATCTGTCATGATTTCATAAAGTAATACTCCATCATGGTATTCTTGCATTAATGCTTTAAATTCAGGGTATTTAGATTCTAATTTACTGTCTTCATATTTTAAAACCTCATAAGAAACCCAATTGTTGAATTGTTTTTCAATGAAATCAGATTTAATATTTTTTGGAGCGTTTTTATAGTTATTCATTAGAAATTCTCCAAACATTTTTTGTGTAAATTCTTTAGAATCTAGTGTGAATATTACTTTGTTTGTATTTAATTTATTGTAATTCCATTTACCAATAGAATAGGTTGAGTCAATATTCTTAGTAAACCATTTTATTGATTTTTTACTAACTAATCTATAATCGTATTCAGTTTTTAATTTTTTTATGAAAGATTGCTGAGTTTTTTTACTTCGTTCATCTTTGTTGACTTTGTTTTGTAATTCTTTTTTTAAGTCTTCAAAAGAAGCTAATGGCGTGTGATTTATTCTTTTCACTATATGAAAACCAAAATCTGTTTGAAACGGTTTAGAAAATGAACCATTATCAGTTAACAAAAAAGCTTGATCTTCAAATTCAGTCACCATTCTTGTAGAGGTACCACTTCCAAACTCTGGTAGTTTACCCCCTTTATCACTTGATCCTGGATCTTCAGAATATTTTTGAGCTAAATCTTCAAATGACCCTCCTTTGACAAGTTCAGCATAAATTTCATCTATTTTCTTTTTTGCTGTTTCTATTTCATTTTTTGAAGCATCTTTTTTTACAGAAATCATAATATGAGATGCTTTCATAATACCTCTTGCAGGACGTTGGTCTGTAAGTTTTATTATGTGGTAACCAAATCTCGTTTTAATTATATCTGAAATTTGGTCTTTTTCTAGTTTGTAAGCAGCGTCCTCAAAAGGATATACCATTTGAAATGCAGTAAAAAAACCTAAATCCCCTTGATTGTATTGCGCTGAAGGATCTTCAGAAAATTCTTTTGCAATTTTGTTGAAGTCTTCCCCTTTTAATATCCTGTTTCTTAATTCAGTAATTTTTTCATAAGCTAACAAAGTATCTTTCGGATTATTACTTTTTAAGTTGATTAGGATATGCGATGCCCTAATTTCAGTTTTTAAACGAGTGTATGCTTCTTCAACTAATTTATTATTTTCCTCTTTGTCAATTAGGTATGAATTTGCTAATGTTTTTCTATAACCTTCTAGTTCTCTTTTTAATTTAATTATGGTATCATATCCTAATGCTTCTGCTTCGCTGACTTTAAGCTTGAATTTTTTGTATAATTCTAAATATTCATCAATTGAAGCTTTATCAAACTTTGGATTAGAGTTATTTTTTAAAAAAATCTGAAGAAATTCTTTTTTATAAATTGGCTTATTATTTATTTCAAGAACGATTTGATCATTTTGAGCTAATGCAATATTGAAAATTATAAAAGTTATTCCAAAAACAATCAAATTTTTCATATTTAAATAATTAAATTGAGTGATTACGAGTTTTATTTAATGCTATAATTTGGTGCTTCTCTTGTAATTGTAATGTCATGTGGATGAGATTCTTTCATTCCCGCATTAGTTATTCTAACAAAATTTGCACCTTTAAGTTTATCTATAGTAGGGGCGCCACAATATCCCATACCAGCTCTAAGTCCTCCAATAATTTGGTATACTACTTCAAATAAATTTCCTTTGTATGGAACTCTTCCTGAAATACCTTCAGGTACAAGTTTCTTAACATCATCTTCAGCATCTTGAAAATATCTGTCTTTCGATCCTTTTTGCATGGCTTCTAATGAACCCATTCCTCGGTAAGTTTTAAACTTTCGTCCTTCGTATATAATTGTTTCACCTGGAGACTCTTCTACACCTGCAAACATAGAACCAACCATAACTGTATCAGCTCCTGCCGCAATTGCTTTTACAATATCTCCAGTGTAACGAATTCCTCCATCTGCAATTACTGGTACACCTGTGCCTTCTAATGCTAGCGCTACATCATTTATCGCTGTTAATTGTGGGACACCTACACCTGCAATAATACGTGTCGTACAAATTGAACCAGGACCAATCCCTACTTTAACTGCATCAGCACCTGCTTCAGCAAGATATTTGGCAGCTTCTGCTGTTGCAATGTTCCCAACAATAACTTCCAGTGTTGGATATTTTGATTTAACTTCCTTCAATTTTAAAACCACGCCTTCTGTATGACCGTGTGCAGTATCAATTACAATAGCATCAACTCCCGCATCGAATAATGCATCAACTCGTTGAATAGTATCATTTGTTACACCTACTGCAGCGGCAACTCTAAGTCGACCAAAAGAGTCTTTACAAGAATTTGGATATTGTTTTACCTTAATTATGTCTCTGTATGTAATTAATCCAACAAGTTTATTGTTAGTATCAATTACAGGAAGTTTTTCTATTTTATTTGATTGAAGTATTCCCTCAGCTGTTGCTAAATCAGTACCGTCTTTTGCAGTAACTAAGTTAGCACTTGTCATAACCTCAGCAATCGGCTTTAATATGTTTTTTTCGAATCTTAAATCTCTGTTTGTTACTATTCCTTTTAATGAATTTTGGCTATCAACAATTGGAATACCACCAATTTTATTTTCTTTCATTAATTTTAAAGCATCACCCACATTTGAATTTTCGGAAAGTGTAACTGGATCTAAAATCATTCCACTTTCAGATCGTTTTACTTTTCTTACTTCAAGTGCTTGCTCTTCAATAGTCATGTTTTTATGAATCACTCCAATACCACCTTGTTGAGCAATTGCAATAGCTAAACTAGATTCGGTTACAGTGTCCATTGCCGCAGAAACAATCGGAGTATTCAAAGTAATGTTTCTTGTTATTTTAGTTTTTAATACTACGTCTTTTGGTAATACTTTGGAGAATGAAGGAACTAATAAAACATCGTCAAAAGTTAAACCTTCTTTTACTGTGTTAAGACTAGATAAAGCCATAATGAATCTATATTGGTATAAATTCCCACAAATTTATTAATAATATTTGAGCCTTTTAATTTTTAACAATATTTAAAATTAAAATCTCTGTTTTTCTTTTTAACTTTATTAAAATATTACATGATGAAATATGTTTTTTTAATTGTTACACTATTTTTTGTTCGTTTTTCATTCTCTCAGAGTGAAACTTTAAAACCTCAAAAATTAATTCAACTTTCAGGGGTAATTGTTTCGTCAGATAGTTTAAAACCTATACCGTATTCAACTGTTTATAATAAAACAGTGAAACGTGGTACTCTATCTGATTCGTATGGATATTTTTCTACTGTCGTATTACCTGGAGATACTTTGATTTTTAATCGATTCGGATTTTATAAATCTTCTTACATAGTTCCTGATACTTTAAGAGATGATAGGTATTCTATCATACATGTACTTCAAGTCGACTCTATAAACCCAATTTTGATTACGATTTATCCATGGCCATCAAAAGAAGATTTTGCTCGAGCCTTTGTAGAAATGCAGCCTTATGACGATGCCCTAAGACGTGCTCAAAAAATGTTGTCTGGATCAAATTTAGCTTATCTAGCTTCTACAATAGAAGCAGATGCTAGCTCTACTTATTCGTGGCAAAGAAATCAACAGTATACAAAGCTTTATAGTATTGGACAAGGTCCGGTTAATAATTTATTTAATCCGGTTGCTTGGAGTCAGTTTGTAGACGCATGGAAATCCGGTAAGTTAAAAAGAGAATAATCTATTCTTCAGCTTTTTTCTTTTTCTTCTTTTTTTTGGGATCTAATTCCTCTTCTACATCATCATCTTCTGTCTCTTTTTCCTTTAAAATTTCTGGGAATGTTCTGATTTCTTTACCCTTCTCATTGAATTCATGTTCTTCAATTAAAACACCTTTTTTATATAAAGATCTTAATTTCATTCTTTTATTAGGGAAATATTCTTCAAACCACCCATCCTTAATTCCTTTTTTATAATTTTCTAAAGTTTGTACAAAACCTTGATAATAATAAGTGGTAAAAGAACCATTTTTAATGTCATTTGTCCAATTTTCGGTCTTTAGTAATGTTCCATCATCATAATAATAGGTAAAAGTTCCATCTTTTTTTCCCATATTATAGTTAAGTTTTTCTAATACTTTACCGTCTTTGTTAAACGAAAAAAAAGGACCATGCATTATTCCATTTGAATAATTAATATGTCTATGAATTTTACCTCCTTTATAAAAAGTCCTTTTTAATCCATTTAAATTATCATTTTTATAATTTTCATATAATGTAGTATCTCCGGTTTTACTGAAGTAAACATGTTTACCATGTTTTTTTCCTAGTTGAAAGTTCATTTCCCAAGCAATAATTGTAGTACTATCATAGAAATATGTCCAGGTTCCATTTTCAAATCCATTTATATGGTTTCTGACAACCATTGGACAGCCTGAAAAATATTTTGTAGTGTCTATTCCATTTTCTTTACCATTTACAAAGGTGATTTTTCTTTCACGTATACCATTTTCAAAACATGTTTCGCAAGATCCGGTGTAAGGTTTTCCTCCAGACATCGATAGAAATGTTTTAGTTCTTTCATCAAAATCAATTTTTTCATTACAATCAACTACACCTGCCGTTTTACCACATTCCCATTCAGTATATTTTCTTTGTTTATTTCCTTTTTCGTAACATTTTTCATTTTTAAATTGACCGAATAAAAAACTTTGAAAGCAGATTATCATTATTAATAAAGAATATTTATTCATTGCTTATAAATTTTAAGATTTTATTATCAAGTGTTTTACTATTGTTTTGAGAGTAATCAAAATAAACTAGGATTGATTTTACTTGTGATATCAAATCCTTTTCTAAATAAATTTTGTGTGTTAGTTCTAATGATTTTGTTTTCAAATTTGATATTTGAGTATTAATTGTTATGATATCCCCAAATTTTAAGGGTTTTAAATACTCAATTTCATTCTTTCGAATAATTATTCCATCTTTAATCCAATTCCAATCTTTTGGTAATAGATTATTAAAAAAATCAATTCTGGCTTCTTCAATGTAGGTAAGATATACGGCATTATTTACATGCCCCATTGAGTCACAATCTTTAAATCTAACTTTAAAACTAACTTGATTATTTGTTTGCATCTAATTCAGTAAATTCTGAGTTGTTACTTATGTATTCAGGAACTATGATTTTCATAAGTTTTACTATTTCTTTATTGTTTTGATTATCAAATAGTTCAATTAACCTTTGAATTTTTTCTTTAGAATCATCCTGATTATCCCTGACTCTAGCTTTTAAAATTTTAGGATGATGTGTTGAAATGGTATTTTCTTCTTTAGCTAAAAGTTCTTCGTAAAGTTTTTCCCCTGGTCTTAATCCTGTCACTTTTATTTCAATATCTTTTCCTTCTTCAAGTCCAGACAACTTAATCATTTTTCTAGCTAGGTCAATAATCTTAACAGACTCCCCCATATCAAAAACAAAGATTTCTCCTCCTTGTCCCATCGTTCCAGCTTCTAATACAAGTTGACATGCTTCAGGTATCGTCATAAAAAACCTTGTAACTCTTTTATCTGTAATTGTTATAGGGCCTCCTTGTTCTATTTGTTTTTTAAATAAAGGTATTACAGATCCATTTGATCCTAAAACATTGCCAAACCTAGTTGTTATAAACTTTGTTTCAGAATTAGATGAATTTTGAGTGTATATTTCAGCTATTCTTTTAGATGCTCCCATTACATTAGTTGGGTTTACAGCTTTGTCAGTTGAGATTAGAACGAATTTTTTTACTTTATATTCAATAGATAAATCAACAAGGTTTTTTGTTCCTAGAACATTTGTATAAATTGCTTCTGATGGATTCTCCTCCATTAAGGGTACGTGTTTATATGCTGCTGCATGGTACACATATTCTGGCTTATAAAAATCAAAAAGCCTTCTCATTCTTATAAGGTTACTTACATCACCTATGACAATCTCAAATAGAGCATTAGTTCCAGTTTGGTTTAGTTCTTGCTCTAAATCATATAATTGTGATTCACCTTGATCTAGAAGTATGATTTTTTTAGGGGAATAATTTATTAATTGTTTTACTATACCGCTTCCAATAGATCCAGCCGCTCCTGTTACTAGGATAACTTTTGATTTTAGATCTGTACTAATTTTTTCTGGATTTAAATATATCGGGTTTCTCCCAAGTAAATCTTCAATTTTTATATTTTTAATTTGGGAAGTTGTGAAATCACCATTAACCCAGCTTTTAGAAGATGGTACTTTTAAAATATTAACTGAATTCTTGATGCATATATCAATTATTTTTTGTTGCATATCATAATCAGGCTTCTGAATTGCAATAATTAAATGTTTTATTTCATTTTTTTTAATAAGATATTCCAACTTATTTGAACTGTAAATTTTTGTCCCTTGAAGGATTGTGTTGTTTAGTTTTTCTGAGTCATCAACGAAGTATTTAATTTGATATTTTGTTCTAAAATCTTTCTCTAAAGTTCTTTTTGTTATTAAGCCAGAAACGCCAGCTCCATAGATAATTACATTTTCTTTTTCTTCAATTTTATTATCTTTTTTAGACATTTCTATATGAAAAACTTTTATTGCAAACCTGTAACTTATTAAAAATGAAAATCCTATAAAGAAATCCATTAGTATTATAGATGTAGGCAATAAATGAATTCTATTAATATTGGAAAGAATTAAATTAAAAGAACAGCCTAATAAC
>JBILUY010000077.1:0-11447 GCA_044370735.1 Crocinitomicaceae bacterium
ACTAAATTTTATCCCAAAACATTCCTATTCTTTCATTTTTGATTAACTTAAATAAAAAATCAATCTATACCTATGGCGAAAATTTGGAATTTGTTACCGCAACCTACAAACAACGAAATTGAAACAATACAAAACGCTTTAAGCATACCTCATCATTTTGCAAAAATTCTTGCCCAACGTGGATTTCAAACCTTCGACCAAGCGAAAGATTTTTTCCGACCTTCGTGGGCACATACACACAATCCATTCTTAATGAAGAATATGGATAAAGCCGTGGAACGTTTAAATCAGGCGATAAACTCTAACGAAAAAATCTTGCTTTTTGGGGATTACGACGTGGACGGAACTACGGCTGTGTCTGTAATGTGGAATGTGTTGATTGATTATCACGGGCGCTTGGATTATTACATTCCCGACAGATATGCAGAAGGATACGGTATTAGTTTTCAAGGAATAGACTATGCCAAAGAAACAGGGGTTGGTTTGATTGTTGCCCTTGATTGTGGAATTCGTTCCATCGATAAAGTGAACTACGCACGAGAATTAGGGATTGATTTTATCATTTGCGACCACCATCAACCAGGCGAAGAAATTCCAGATACCATTGTACTCGACCCATTACAAAAAGATTGCTCCTACCCTTTCAAAGGACTTTCAGGCTGTGGCGTTGGTTTTAAATTATTGCAAGCCTTATTTGAAACAAACAATTGGGGAACAGAGGTATTACACCAACAATTGGATTTATTAGCCATTAGTATTGGCGCTGATATTGTTCCAGTTACCGATGAAAACCGCATCTTTTGTGCTTACGGATTAGAGGTGCTCAATAAAAATCCACGCTTGGGAATTCGGGCCTTGGTGCAACTTGCAAAACGAGAATTTCCTTTGTTACTCACCGACGTAGTTTTTGTCATTGCTCCACGCATCAATGCGGCAGGTCGAATTCAGTCGGGAATAAAATCAGTGGAATTAATGATTTCAACCGATGCCGAAGCGGTAAATACCATTGCCAAAAGCATTGATACTGATAACGAAGAACGCAAAGAATTAGATGCTCAAATTACCTTCGAAGCCTTGCAACAAATTGAAGAAGACGCTACGTTTACAAGTAAAAAAACAACCATTGTCTTCCATCCAGAATGGCATAAAGGGGTCATTGGAATTGTGGCTTCCCGCTTAATTGAAACGCACTACCGACCAACAATTGTACTCACGCAATCAAATGGAAAATTAACTGGTTCAGCACGAAGCATCAAAGGGATAGATATTCACGAAGCATTAACTCGTTGCGAAGACATATTGGAACAATTCGGTGGACACACATTTGCCGCAGGAATGACCCTACTACCTGAAAATTTGGAAGCGTTTATGCACCGTTTTGATACAGCAGTTACGCAATTACTTGACGAACCAATTGTAGATGAAATAATTACCGTAGATACAGAAATTAGTTTTGATGACATTTTTCTCCCTACCGAAAATCCGAAAGAATTCCCAAAATTGGGTCGTTTAATCGGACAGATGGAACCTTTCGGACCAGGAAATATGAAACCGCTTTTTATGACTAAAAACTGTATCGTTTGTGATGCTACTTTACTCAAAGGCGAACACTTGAAATTACTACTCAAAGAAGGTAATCGTGAGTTGATGCTTCCTGCTATTGGTTTTAGAATGCCTGAATTGTATGACCTCGCTCAATCGGGCTGCGCTATAGACATTGTTTACACCCTCGACGCAAATACGTGGAACAACAAAACAACGGTTCAATTAATGCTGAAAGATATACGAAAGAGTGAAAGGGGTTGAATTACGCAATCACTCTTTCCACGTGGTTCTCGCCAAACGCATACGGAATATATGCCAAGGATGGAATTTCATTCGTGATAATCACAGTTCCACGTTTACCAAGAGTAATACTTCCGTGTGTCTCTTGAATTCCCATCGCATAAGCAGCATTCAATGTGAGTGCATTGATGGCTTCTTCGGGTGTCATTTTCATTTTGATACACGCTAATGACATTACTACCTGTAAATTACCTGTTGGTGTAGTTCCTGGATTATAATCACTTGCAAGCGCAACAGGTAAACCTGCTTCCATTAATTTTCGAGCGTTTCCAAAAGGAATACTGATAAAATGCGAACAACTTGGTAACAAGGTTGGCATACATTCAGAATGCTTGATAGCATCAAT
The DNA here is from genome assembly GCA_044370735.1 of Crocinitomicaceae bacterium. GTDB lineage: Bacteria > Bacteroidota > Bacteroidia > Flavobacteriales_D > Crocinitomicaceae > CANHVK01. The sequence continues at coordinate 2,192 of JBILUY010000077.1, forward strand.
ATCCTCGTCAGAAATTTCCTCTAAATGATCCACAGACAAAGCACCTAATTCAATCGCTTTTGCAATTCCACCCATAATGGAAAATTGATTTACATGTACCTTCGGTGTCAATCCATATTTTTTACCAGCAGTCAAAATTTCTTCCATTTCTTCCACTGAAAAATAATTGCGTTCACAGAAAATATCGATATAATCAGCCAATTGTTCTTCGGCAATTTTAGGCAACATTTCATTGATAATTAAATCAATATATCCTCTGTGGTTTTCTTTGTATTCTTTTGGAAAAGCGTGAGCACCCAAAAACGTTGCTTTTACCGTTATAGGCAAAGTCTCTTTCAAACGTTTGATCACACGAAGCATTTTGATTTCTGCTTCTACCGTCAATCCATATCCCGATTTGATTTCAATCGCACCCGTACCAGTAGCCATCACTTTTTGAACACGTTGCAATGCTTCTTCGTACAATTCATCTTCCGATTTTTCGGCTAATCTACGTGCAGAATTTAAAATTCCTCCCCCTTTCAATGCAATCTCCTCATAGGAAAGTCCTTTGATACGGTCAACAAATTCCTCTTCTCTACTTTTCGCAAAAACAATGTGCGTGTGCGAATCACAAAATGCAGGAAGTACATATTTTCCCTCTGCATCAATCACTTCCACACCTCTCCAATCGGTAATTCCCTCCCATTCATCCATTTTACCATAGGCTACAATAATACCATCTTCAATCGCTAAAAATGCATTTTCCAAGATGGGTAAGTGTTGCATTTCAGCACCGATACGAGCAATGGGCATATCTTCGCCATATTGAACTAATCCTTTGATATTTTTAATCAATATTTTAGACATAGAATGAGATTTTTTACAAAGATAATTATAATGAAAAATAGATTTTTGTTCAGTGAAAATTAGTTTGCAAAATATCACCTCCCTTCATCCCTCCTCGAAGAGGGAAAATTAAAAATCCAAAAAGTCGTCTAACATTCTGCGGTCTTTTTTAGAAGGGCGACCAGTTCCTAAATCACGATATACACGTTGTGCTTCTTGGTACGTTTTGTATTTTTCAACTTCTTCGATTGGTGTAATATCCTCAATATAAATCGAAACCAATTTTGGACCTACTCGTTTTTCAAGTAATTCCAATACTTTGTACGAGAATACAGCACTATTTTTATGCACCTGAATTACATCGCCTACCTTTACATCACGTGAAGGTTTCACATCTACTTCATTGATTTTAATTTTCCCTTTGGAAATCAATTCCGAAGCTTGTGAACGGGTTTTTGTTAAACGTACCGCCCACGTATATTTGTCAATTCGAAGAGCCATTTAATTATTTAAAATCTGAATAAAAATAGTACAAAAAAACCTCAACCGTTTCCGGTTGAGGTAAGTTTATAATCATTAGTGTTTAAAATGAATTAGTTCAAGTCAAACAATAAAATTAACATTTTAAATATTAATGATGCATTGCCGGTGCGTTATCGTTAGTACCTAACGCCTTCAACATTTTCGTATGCTCTCTAATAGCACCTAAAAACGTTTTGTACGAATGGTAAGGTAATTGATATTCATGTGCCGTTTTGCGAACAATTTCAGACAATTTTTTGTAGTGTACGTGGCTGATTGTAGGGAACAAATGGTGTTCAACTTGGAAATTTAATCCACCTACATACCAAGAAAACAGAGTTGCTTTCGGAGCGAAATTTGCTGTGTTATACAACTGACTTACTGCCCAATCTGCATCAACTACTCCTGAATTATCAGGCATAGGATACGTTGAAGATGGTACTACGTGTGCTGGTTGGAAAATCGCAGATAAAATCAATCCAGCGATAAAATGCATAATCACAAATCCGATAATTACACCATACCAAGGTAATACATCACAAAAAATCATCGGTAAACCTAATATCAATGGGAAGTAAAAGATTTTAGTGATGATAATGTTAGTCAACAATTTACCGTACGTAGTATTTTGCGTTTTTAATAAATCATCACGATCAAATTCTTTCGCTTGAATAAAATCTTTTGCCGTACACCAAGACAAAGTCATCAATGCATAAAAAAACCAAGAATAAATGTGCTGAAAACGGTGATAACCATAACGTTTTTTGTGAGGTGTAAAACGCATTAATGGTCCTGGATCGATATCTTTATCTAACCCTGTAACGTTTGTATACGTGTGATGTAAAACATTGTGTTGAATTCTCCAATTCACATCTGATCCACCTACTAAATTGATAACATACCCTAACCAACGGTTAATTCCATCTTTTTGAGAATATGCTCCGTGATTTGCATCGTGCATAATCGAAAGACCTACACCTGCCATTCCAAAGCCCATTAAGACCCACATCAAATAGGCAACAATTGATGAATTAACAACGGTATTGAGTAAAATAAAAGGAACCAAATACAAGGAAATCATAAAGATAGTTTTTACCACCATTCCAGAATTTCCAAATCTTGTGATGTTGTTTTCTTTGAAATACTCCCTAACACGTTTTTGTAATGTTTTGTAAAAATCTTCGTTATGATTTTTAGAAAAAGTAACGTTGGGATTGCTCATAAATTAATCTATTAATACACAAAGATACTTCATTTTTGTCCTTATTGTACTAATTATTTGATAAGGATATGTAAAGTAAGTATAAAATACCTAATTTGTGGTATTGTACTTTTTTAATCTATTCTTTAAAAATCAGAATTAAAGAATTAAAAAACAAATAATTAAATTAAAGTTTAGATAGATGATTTTCATTAAAACGTAAAAATCGATCTAATAAAACAACCTTATTCAATTTGTCACGATTTTGGAGCCAAACTGAATATTTTGCACTGTTTTTAAGTAATTTATACAATTCATTAGCAGTTGATCTATCAACATACTCCCAAACTTTTGCATCGTCAGCAATCAATTCGAAATGAGTAAAAAGATGGGGTTTTGTGTTTAACCAACGATCTTTCAAATCAGCGGGATAACTACGCTTGCTCGGACTTTTAAAAATTTTTTCAGGGACTTTACCAACTAACAAACGTCGTAATAGATTTCTTCCTTTACCATCTAAGATATGTTGTTCTCTGGGAATAGAAAGTGCAAAGTCAATCAATCTACGGTCTTGAAACGGATTAATCAACACAAAATTATAACGATATTCTTGTGCTGAAATATATTTTCTTGAAGAAAACAATCTTCTTTTTATAGCACTCAGTTGATCATTATAAAATCCAAATTTTTCATATTTACCTGAAAAAATTGGATTCTTAACAGTCTTTTTATCAATCAAATCAAATTTTTGAATCCACTTTTGATGACTTATAAATGTTGGGTGCTTTTTCTTGTTTTTAATCTTTTTGACAAACTTCGCTAAGTTTGGAATTAATGGTAAAATTAAATTTCTAGGTATTGATTTTTTCAAATATGTACGATTAAAGCTCCACGCTTTCTTCCACTCTCCTCTTGAAATATAATCGATTAGCACATCCTCTCCAGACCAATCAACTGATTTAAATCCAGTAGTTATACACAACTGAACCCCCAACTCTTTCATTTTACCATACACCACATAATGATCACTCCCGTTTGGATTAACAATTTGACTATCTTGCTGTTGCATTTTCACTTCTATGTCTTGATCATATGGATCTGGAAATGTTGGTTCATTGACATAAAACAAGTTCATTGCAAGGTGACTAGCCAATAAATCAGTATATTCTTTTTCATCTTTTAATTCACCAGAATAATTTTCTGGCAAACAATAAGATACTCCAACTAATGGTTCAGATTTTAAACCTGAAAGTACAGCAGCAATCATGGCACAATTCATACCACCTCCAGTTTGTAAACCTATTTTTAACCCTGTCGAAACATAACCTTCTAAAATTTCAGTAATTAGTTGATGCGCCTGATTCACATAAGCTTGATCGTTTTCTAAATAAATAGGTGGCTTTTGTCCCGGTATCCAATAACACCATTCTTTGACTTCATTAGCAGAGATTAATAAGGCTTTTGCAGGTTCTAATCGATAAATAGAATGATATGTTGTTCCATTTGGTTCAATTAAAACTTCCTCTAGATGTTCTATGAAAAACAAGGGATTCAAAGACGGCTTTTGATCTAATTGAGCAAGGACTGATTTTATTTGTGTTCCAAAAATAAACTTATCATTATCTATATAATAATATAAATCAGTTAATCCCGTAGGGCCATTCGCACAAAACAATTGCTTCTTGGATGCATCCCAAATTACAAATGAAAATTTACCCTCCAAATAATTTAAACAACCTGTTCCCCATTGATGATAAGCATGAAGAATAAGTTCAGAATCTTCAATTTCATCAGGTAAATTCAACTGCGTAACTAACGTTTTTTTATTTGCTAAAATTGCACTGGCAACAATAGTATTTCCTTGTATTGTCGGAATCAAATTAGAATGAAATTCAGCCCCATACAAAGGAAGAACCATTCTAGCAAAAGATAATTGAGGAAAAACTTGGGTTGTGGAGTAAGTGGAATTTTCTGGTCCTAATACGTGAATTGATTTATCCAATCTATCAATGATTAAATCATCAATTTGATTATTAGTTCGTTGAAAATAACCTGCTATTCCTCCAATCATTATTAATTTTTTAGCCCTTTATAACCTTTTAATTTTGTTTTGTCTTTGAAATAGTCATTTGCTTTATAACATTGTTCATCACGGTATTTCCAATACAAATGATACAATGTAGTTTCTTCATCATCTGAAACTAAATTATATTCCAATTTATTTTGATAATCAAACATATAAGCTTCTAAAATCCAACCATACATATTTGCAGGAGGTTTTGGCTGAAAAGCAATTCGTGGAACAAAATCTTTTATAACTTGACGAAAGATATAGCGATTTATACCTTTTTGATAATACAAATGCGAAGGTAAAGACACAAAATATTGTAATAATCTGATATCTAATAACGGATAGCGATATAAAATTCCAAAATGTGTTGCTGAAATAGTGGTTGCTGTACATCGAGCATTTAACTCAACATCCGTAATTCTTTTTTTTATGTGAAATTGAACAGACTGTTTTCTTGAAACTTTGGCTTCTGGTCGTATTTGAAAATCAGCTAAAAACGGATATTTTTCTTGAAATTCAATTAAAATTTTTCGTTTCGTTTCTGTGATTTTGTCATTATTTTCAATGGTTAATAATTTACTCCCAAAGAAAGCATATCTGACAACGTATTTTAGTAAATTCAAATTTGTCTTTAAGAAACTCTTATGAATGAATTTAAGTTCTGTTTTTAATTTTTTCCATTCTTTTCTTCGAGCAAGATCATTCAAAACACTTCCTATTCCTTTGAAACTAACTCCATGATCACCCCCTAAACCCGAAAACACTATAGAGACTTGATCTTCTTTTGCTGAAGTATAAATATCCCTACTAAATAATGCATAGTGGCAATCAGGAACTCCATTTTTTAATGAAAAAGCATGTGAAGCTAAATCTCTTATTCCTGTTAATTTTCGTGGAACAAATGTATTCTTGTAGGGTTTTAAATCCTGCAAATAAGCATCAATTGCTTCGCGTTCGCTTGAAAATGTTTCCGTATCGACAGCAGAATGAGCATACGTATACAATGGTCGTTGCTGTTTGTCTAAATAATTTTTAGCAATCGCTGCAACACTAGTACAATCTATTCCTCCACTGACTTCAGAACCTACTTTCACCCCATCAGGTATGCGTGATTCGACAGCCTGAACTAATAATTCACGAAATTCATCAATGTATTCTTTATCTGTTTTTTGGGGTAATTTTTGGTCTAAATTCAACTCCCAATAACGTTCTATCTTTAAATTATTATCTTGATAACGAAGAATATGAGCTGGAGGCACTTGTTTAATGTGTGTATAAAATGTATGTTCAACCAACTCATTTTTAGATAATAAAAAGGAAGAAATCCATGCTTCATCAGGAGATAAATCTATCCCTGGAATTTCGATCATTAATCGTTGATCATTACTGATTATAAGTATCTTATCATCATTATAATAATATAAAGGAAATACCCCAATCTGATCACGAACTGCTATAATTTCATTGTCACTTTTGCGATAAACCAACGAAAAATCTCCAACAAAAGACTTTAAAAAATCAACCGCATTTTTATCTAAATTATCTTGAAATTTAATGATATTTTGAGAATCAAAAATCTTATATTCTGATAGATAAGGACATATATTTCCAATCAATTGTCCAGAATATTCTTTTCCTAATTGAAAATGGTTCGAAGTATAACTTTTGAATTTTTGACTATTAAAATCACTTGAATTCTTTTTGATTACATAACAAAAAGGCTGGTAATTCATTTTTAAAATTTGTAAAAACAAAAATAACTTAATTTTCTATATTGTTTCATGATAAACAAACTCTTAATTTAAAGTATAAGCAAAAAAAATTTATTTTTGTAAAAAATTTTTATTATGCAAAACGAAAAATTAAACTGGGAAGCTCCTTTGTTAATTTCAATGACAATTGACAACACTTTAGCAGGAACTGATACAGGTGTCGAAGGAGTTCACAATGGTTTGACAACAACTAACCATTCCTAATTTTTTTAAGGGCATTACTTTTGTATATTTCATTTTAATGCCCTTTTTATTCTCTTTTAAGTAATCTAAATTTTCTATTTTCATTTATACTAGTTTAAGTAATTTACTAAATGCTAAACGAAAAATTAAACTGGAAGTGGAACTACCTTAAAAACAACTGTTGCTGAGGGTAATCACTTTACGGGTACTTTCTTAGCAAATCCTTCATAATTTATTAATAAAAACCTCGAAAATTTCGAGGTTTTTATACGCTCAAATAAACAAAACCCTTGTTAAGAACGTTCTTATAAAAATCATTCCTTATTTTTGGATAATCTAATTTTACAAGTTTCATGATGGGTTTAAAAGAACATTCTTACTGCAATAACTACTTTAAAAAACAACGTTTTGTAACTACTGAAGTTACGATTGGTTCGGTAAAAATTGGAGGTTCAAATCCGATATTACCACAATCGATGACTACTACCGACACGATGGATACCGAAGGATCTGTGGCACAAGCAAAACGTATGATTGATGCTGGTTGTGAACTAGTTCGTTTGACTGCCCCATCCAAAAAAGAAGCAGAAAATTTAGGAGAAATTAAACGCATTTTAAATCAAGATGGATATAACAAACCGTTGGTAGCCGATATTCACTTTACTCCCAATGCTGCAGAAATTGCTGCGAAATTGATTGAAAAAGTACGAGTAAATCCTGGAAATTACGCCGATAAAAAGAAATTTGAAGAAATAGAATTTACGGATGCTAGTTACCAAGAGGAACTAAAACGCATCGAAGAAAAATTCACTCCCCTAGTTCATATTTGTAAAGAACACGGAACAGCAATGCGCATTGGAACTAACCACGGTTCACTTTCTGATCGTATTTTAAGCCGTTTTGGAGACACTCCTGAAGGAATGGTAGAATCTGCGATGGAATTCTTGCGCATTTGTCACAAAAACGATTACCACCAATTGGTGATTTCGATGAAAGCAAGTAACACATTGGTAATGGTTCAAGCTTACCGTTTACTAGTGAAAGCAATGCAAGAGGAAGGAATGAATTATCCTTTACATTTGGGTGTTACAGAAGCAGGTGATGGTGAAGATGGTCGTATCAAGTCTGCGGTGGGTATTGGTGCATTGTTAGAAGATGGATTAGGAGATACCTTACGTGTGTCGTTAACTGAAGACCCTGAATTTGAAATACCAGTGGCACAAAAGTTAATTGCAAAAGCGAATTTATCTAACCTATTAGAAATCGATACAAACGAAGAATTAACTTACAATCCTTTCCAATATAATCGAAGAAAAACGCACGAAATTGGAAATATAGGAGAAAAACATACACCGATAGTTTTTGCAGATTTAAGTTCAAAAACAGAAATCAAACCAGCAAATTTCTTTGGTTTTGGATATAATTATTCGGTGGAATTGGATAAATGGAATTTACAAGATTTAGCAGCCGATTATGTTTTCATTGGAAAAAATACCCTTTCCTTTGAATTACCTGGAATGTTATCTGTCGTTCAAGAATACCAAACGTGGTTACAAGATGGACAACATAAAAAACAACATTATCCAATTTTAACGTTAAACGAAGCGTTGGAAAACACACCTCAATCTTCGTATTTTTTACAACTTGAAGATACAAATTTACCAGTTGAATTTATTGCAAAAAATCCTAAAGCAATTTTAGTTTTAACTACAAAATTCGATAATAAAACACAAATCTTCCGAAAAGTTCGTGTTGCATTAGACAAAGCTAATTTAACTAATCCAGTAGTGTTAAAATATCACTATGAAATTTCTGATGAAGAGCAATTTCAATTATTCAGTTCAAGTGATAGTGGAAATCAATTTATCGATGGATTTGGAGATGGAATTTGGATTACAGGACCACAATCAAGTGTGTTTTTGAATTCACTTTCCTTTGGAATTTTACAAGCCACTCGTACCCGTATTTCTAAAACGGAATACATTTCGTGTCCTTCGTGTGGACGTACTCTTTTTGACCTTCAAGAAACAACTGCTAAAATCAGAAGTAAAACATCCCACTTAAAAGGAATTAAAATCGGAATAATGGGATGCATCGTTAATGGTCCTGGTGAAATGGCCGATGCGGATTATGGTTATGTCGGAACAGGTCCTGGGAAAATACACTTGTACAAAGAAAAAGAAGTAGTTCGCAAAAACGTTTCAGAAAACGAAGCCGTAGATGCATTAATCGACTTAATCAAAGAACACGGAGATTGGGTGGAACCGAAATAAAATTTAGATCAAATGCATTTTTTTATTTCTATTATTTTAGTCAATCTAGTTCTTACATTTTTTTGTTTTTACATTCCTTCAAAAGTTAGTAGAAAAATATCTGGATTAATTATCTCTATCACATTTTTATTCATTCAAATTTTACTATTATTTACAAATGGCATTTATATTTTTTACGGTAATATTTTAATTCTAATTTTTCAAATAATAATTTTAACATATTGGGTTTTAAGATACTTTCAAAAACCTAAATTGGGTATTATTATTTCCAGTATTGTTATCAGTTTTTTTGTATATATCGTTTTAAGTCCTTGGATTGAGGATTGGTTATACGGTAAAGAGGAAGTTAATTACGCTTTGAATTTTATACACATAAACCTTAAAGATGATTACGAAATAATTGAAA
>JBILUY010000079.1:0-11323 GCA_044370735.1 Crocinitomicaceae bacterium
CAGATTTCAAAAAATGACACAAAATTATTACAAAACAAAGCTTTCAAAAATGCAAAAATAAATCAGTTAAATATTTTAGAGCTCGATTTTCATTCTTCACGTGAAACAAAAAATGGCACTTTTCATTTCGTAGTTACATTAGATACTATTAATAACTATCTTTCTTACACAGGAAGTGACGAGTAATTTTATGCAAAACATCTATGAACCAGATTTCGTAAAGAAACTTTTCAACCAAATGTCAGGTTCATATGAGCGTATGAATTTTATTACATCTTTTGGATTTTCTATTATTTGGAGAAAACAATTTTTAAATAAATTACAGTCTTCTCAAGAAAATATTAATGTAATTGATTTATTATCAGGATTAGGAGAAAATTGGAATACATTAAATCGGAAATATCCCAAAGGTATTTTATACGCCCTTGATTTTTCAGAAGAAATGATATCAAACAGCAGAACTAAAAACGCAAATACATTTAATAACAGATTTAAAATCAGACAAGAAGACCTTCTAAATAATCAGCTTTCTACTAATCATTTTGATTACGTTTCCTGTGCTTTTGGTTTAAAAACATTTAATAAAGAACAACTTAATATCTTCGGCGAAACGCTAAACCGGATTTTAAAACAAAATGGTGAGTTTAGTTTTATCGAAATATCTGTACCGAACAATCCTGTTTTAAAATTCTTTTTTGGATTTTATCTTGGCAAGATTATTCCTGTTTTGGGTAAACTTTTTCTTGGAAATCCTTCCGATTACAAGATGCTTTGGACTTACACCTCTCAATTTAAAAATTGCAAAGAAGTACAATCTATCTTCGAAAAAAATAATCTAGAAGTTAAATATCATTCTTATTTCTTTGGTTGTGCAACAGGAGTTTCTGGAAAGAAGAAATAAGGTGTTTTTATTTATTTTAAGAAACTATTGATAGTTCCACGAGGAAATCCTTTGTCCTCCCCCTTTTAACTTTCGACATGCTCAAGTTGACAAGGGGGAAACAGATTTCTATTTAACATAATCTATCTCTCAAAACCGATAAAATTCAGCAGCAATAAGTGTAAGACGCACCTATGATTTAAAACACAGAAAATCAAATAGATAGTAAATATGTTCCACGTTTGCTTCGAGAGCCTCAGCATACGTGTCGAAAAATAATCAACTTATAAAACAGGAACCTCAGATACGTAGTGAAAATGGTGGCTGAGGTTCTCGAAGCCACTATTTTTTCACAAACACATAAATCTGGGAACTATATCCGCCTTTCATTGATTTAGCATTCGAAATAAATCCATTTAGAATTCCTTTGATCATTGAACCCCCTTTGTATTTTTCTGAAAGCATACTTACATAGTACGAATCAAATTTCATTGGTAAGGTATCACGATGAACTAAACCAAACGTTTCAATTAATTTTTTAATTGTATTTTCTTGAAAGTGGTAAAGGTGTCGAGGTACATCATACGCCGCCCAATATTCTTTATAATGTTGTGCATCCCACGAATTCATATTAGGTACAGCAATAATAAAAACTCCTCCTGATTTTAACGAACGAACAATTTCTGCAACATCTCTTTGTAGATGATAAACGTGCTCCATCACGTGCCACATAGCAACTAAATCTTTAGAGCCAGTTTCAACAGAAGCTAGTTCTTCCAAAGGACGCAAAGAGATTGAAAAGTTATTTTTAGCAAACAAACGTGCATCATTATCTGGTTCAAATCCTTCTACATTATATCCATTTAGTTTCGCTGTATTCAAAAAGTGTCCCGTTCCAGAACCAATTTCTAACAACTCTTTTCCTTTGGTATACTTGCGTAATAAAGCGACTTTCTTAATCAATGTATAATTACGAACAATATTATATATTGAATTAATCAGTCCTTTTTTAGAAGAAGAATGCGATATATACTCCTCGCTTTTATAGTAATTCCCTATCACCTCTTCTTTTGGAATTGGATTCGTGAAATGAAAACCGCAGTTTGTACACTTAACAATTGTAAACTCTTCCTTGGTAATCATCCAATCTTTTAATGTTAGATGATGTGCTGTTTCTGTATGATTACATACAGGACAATTTGTAATGTGATTTAAATGTTCCACGTGAAACTATCTTCCTAAATAAATTAATAAAACAGATATATCACTTGGAGATATACCACTTATACGAGATGCGTGACCGATGGTAATTGGCCTTATAGCATTTAATTTTTCTCTTGCTTCTAATGAAATACTCTTCAATTGGGAATAATCCATATCATCAGGAATTTTTAATTCATCCAAGCGATGCATTTTTAAAGCCATCTCTTCTTCACGATGAATATATCCTTCATATTTTAACTGTATTTCAGTTTGCTGAACAATATCTGAATGTTCTTCATTTAACACAGAAACCTTTTCTGCTAAAAGTTCATCCATTTGAACCAAATGATCCATATTCACATTTGGTCGAGTGATAATAGAAGTAAACTTAACTTGTTGCGGTATTGGTGAACTACCTAATGATTCCAATACTGGATTTGCATTTGTAGGTTTAACTCCAGTCTCTGAAAGGTATTTTTTAAAAGAAGATACACCAGCATTCTTTTTATCTACTAAACGCATCATTTCGTCATCAGCCAAACCAATTTCATATGCAAGTGGTGTTAAGCGCAAATCTGCATTGTCTTGACGAAGTAAAATACGGTATTCAGCACGACTAGTAAACATACGATACGGTTCTTTCGTACCTTTTGTGATTAAATCATCAATTAAAACCCCAATATAAGCCTCTGAACGACTTAAAATAAAAGGATCTTGTTGTTTTAATTTTCTGTGAGCATTTATTCCAGCCATCAAACCTTGACAAGCTGCCTCTTCATACCCTGTAGTACCATTAATTTGACCAGCAAAATAAAGGTTTTCTACTAATTTAGTTTCTAACGTATGTTTTAACTGTGTAGGTGGGAAATAATCATATTCAATAGCGTAACCAGGTCTAAACATTTTAACATTTTCAAATCCTGGTATCGTTTTCATAGCAGCCAACTGAACCTCTTCAGGTAAAGAAGTACTAAAACCATTCAAATAAATCTCAACGGTTTTCCAACCCTCTGGCTCAATAAACAATTGGTGTCTATCTCTTTCAGCAAAACGATTAATCTTATCCTCAATACTTGGACAATAACGTGGACCAGTACTTTTGATAGCCCCATTAAACATAGGCGAACGATCAAAACCAGTACGCAACATTTCGTGAGTAGCCGTATTTGTATAAGCTATGTGACAAGCGTGTTGATGTGCTAACGGTTTTGTAGCATTAGAATAACTAAACTTTGAAGGTGCAACATCACCATCTTGTAATTCGAATTTAGAGTAATCCAACGAACGTCCATCCAAACGAGGTGGTGTCCCTGTTTTCATTCTACCTGCTTCAAAACCCAATGCAACTAAATCTTCTGTGATTCCGGTTGCTTGACGTTCGGCAGCACGTCCACCACCAAATTGTTTTTCACCGATATGAATTAACCCATTTAAAAAAGTTCCATTTGTCAAAATAACAGCATCCCCATAGATATCAACACCAATAGATGTTTTAATCCCCTTCGCTTTATTATCTTCAACAATAATTCCGTTACACATATCTTGCCAGAAATCAACATTAGGATTGCTTTCCAACAACAAACGCCATTCCTCTGCAAAAAGCATACGGTCATTTTGAGTGCGTGGTGACCACATAGCAGGGCCTTTGGACATATTCAACATACGAAATTGAATAGCACTCTTGTCACTGACAATACCACTACCACCACCAAGCGCATCAATTTCACGAACAATTTGTCCTTTAGCAACCCCACCCATCGCAGGATTACAACTCATTTGAGCAATGGTGTTCATATTCATTGTCACAAGTAACACTGAACTACCTAATTTTGCAGCAGCATTTGCGGCTTCACAACCAGCATGTCCACCACCAACAACAATAACATCGTACTTTTTAAGCATAACGAATAAAATGTTTCACGTGAAACAAAAATAGAAAGAAGAAGGTGTTACTCCGAAATGTTTCACGTGAAACTTATCAGAGACAAAGCATCATTTTCTTTGGAACGCATTAATTTTTCTTCTTCATCAGACTTGTCTTTATAACCACAAAGATGAAGAACACCGTGTATCATCACGCGATGCAATTCGTGTTCAAAAGAAACATTAAAATCAGAAGCATTTTCACGAACACGATCAACTGAAATAAATAAATCACCTGAAACTATTTGATTTTCAGTGTAATCAAAGGTAATTATATCAGTATAATAATCGTGATCTAAATGAGTTCTGTTCATTTCAAGAAGATATTCATCAGAACAGAAAATAAGAGAAATATCACCAAATTCGTGATTTTCAGTAGAACAAACTTTTGAAATCCAATTAGTTAAATCAGTTTCGTTTAATGATAAATCATCAACGTCTTCAAAATGAATATCAAGCATTCGATTTATTAAAAAAGATAGTTGCTACTTTACCATTTTCAGAAAATTCAAGATTATCTGAAAGATTGCGAATTAAAAAGATACCACGACCATTTTCTTTTTCTAAATTTTCAGGTGCAGTTGGGTCAGGTAGATTTGTAAAATCAAAGCCAGTACCAGCATCTGTAATTCTAAAAGCAAAAGTCTCATCTGTATCAAGTACATCCACTGAAACAGGTAAATCCGTAGAAAACTTATTTCCGTGAATGATAGCGTTGTTTACTGCTTCGGTAACTGCAATCAACACATTGCCATACATATCCTCATCAATGTTTAACGCAGCACAAGTTTTGTCTATCAAACCTTCTACCAACGATAATTGAGATAAATCTGAATTTATTGAAAGTTTATCAATCACAGTAATATCAACACTCATTACAAAAAAATTAACGTAATTCAACTAGTATTGAAACTCGTTAAAATATTGATTTACTTTATCTTTATAGTACTTTCTGTACGAAGGATTCAGCAAATGCAATACATCAAGTTGTTTCGCTTTTTGCTGATTATACTGATTAATTGCACGAAGGTTACCATTATTGTAATCTTTTGCAGATTTTGATTCTCTTTTTTCATCAAAACCTCGTTCACGAAGCGCATCTTCACTCTCTAAAAGTCTAGTAATGATTTCTTTTTGACGTTTAACAAAATCTGCTTTTTTATTTCGATTGATTAAATCTTTTTCCTGTTGGTCTAATGCATTGATTAAAGGATTTAGTGCATTCCCTGAACCTTTACCATCTTTGTTCATCTCACGACGAAGTTGTTCTAATTTAGCACGTAAAGCGGCTTGTTGAGCAGCCATCTGGGCTATTTCTTTCCCATTCAGACCCATAGAACCTGGCGAACCATCCTGTCCAGGTTTGCCTCCTTGACCTGGTTTTGAACCTTGACCTGGTTTGTTACCTGGTTGTTTTCCTTTTTCTAATGCTTCTAATTGCTTTTTAAGCATTTGCTTCATATCACCCATATTACCAGCAGAACCATTTTTCCCCGGCTTCGGATTAGGACAAGAACCATCTCCTTGACCTTGACCCTGCATTTCGGACTGCATTTGTTGTAGCGATTCGTTCAGCATCAAAGCCAAATTATTTACTCCTGTTAACACAAACTGCAAATGGGTGGTAATATCGTTCTTTTGGTGCTCATCAATGGATTCAAGAGCTAAATCCAAATGACTATGAATTTCACGCAATTCTTTATCCACAAACGACGCAATTTTAGGTTGACGTTTGGCTAAATCATTCAAACTGTCTTCCACCATTTTAATTTCATCAATCAGAGCACGTTGACGTCTTCCAAACTTGCGATATAAAGGATCTGTGGTACGAATTTGATTAAAACCAGTAAGAATATCTTCTTGATTAAAACTAATCGACATTAAATTTTCTAGTAAAGCACGAACGGTTTCAACATCCTCCCCTGCTTGTTGTTTGTTTGAAGCGTTTTGTTGTTTGTTCAACTCATTCGCCATTTTATTCATCTCTTGAGAAGCCTTTTGCTGGTTTTTAGTGGCTTTTTTCTCATTTCCCTTATCAATGTTCTCTTTTGCCTTGGAAAGTTCGTCAGAAATCGTTTTTTCATTATCGTCGTGTTTTCCTAATTCCATCGGGTTAGAAAGCGAATTATTTAATTTCTCTAATTCTTTTAAATCTTCTTTTAACTCATCAAACTTTTTATCAATTTCTTCTTGCTTTTTTCCTGCTTTATCTTGTGAAATAGCATCTTTTTCAATGTTTTCTTTCAATTTATCTTGCTCTTCGGCTAATTGTTTTAATTCGTCTTCAATGGCATCAATTTTCTCATTGACTTGTAAGCGTTTCAGCATTTCAATACTACGGTCGAGTTGCTTTTGCATATCTTCCGATTTAGCATCCAATTGATTTAATTTTTTATCTAATTGTTCTTTATTTTCAGATTTCATCAACTCTTCCAATTTATTCAACAAGGATTTCATTTCATCATCCATCACTTTGTCTAATAAATCTTGTATCATTTCTTGTTTTTCAAGTAATTGTTTGTCCAATTCCGACAATTCACTTTTCTGTGAAGTACTTTCTTGAATTTGCTCTTGTATTGCATTTAACTCGTTCTGAATATTTTCTTGCTCTTGTTTTAGTTGTTCAATTTGATTGAGTTTATTCCATTCAGGGGTCTGGTCGTTCAATACGTCTTTCTTCAATTTTTCCACGTGTTGTTGGAAACGTTGCGCTTTATTCAAAATGTCATTTAAGTTTTCACGTACCGCTGTTTGTTGTTCATCACGTTGTTCATTCAATGCTTCCAACGATGGTAATTTGTACGTATAGAAATCAGATTTCGTAGATTTAGAACCATTTACACCATCATTATCAGAAACTTCGAAGTAATATTCAATTTTATCATTCAAGGAAAGTTCTTCTGCACGGAAATCAAACGCATAGCCAAAACGCATTTCAGTTCCAGCAGGTTGCATCACCGATTTGCGAACCATTTTCGGCTTTTTCCCTTGAGAATGGATAACATACACAAAATGCAATTGTTTTAAACCATAATCGTCTTCAATCGAACCAGAAAAATATTTAATCGAAGCGCTTAAACTATCCGTTGTTTGTTGCACCTGAATAGACGGAAAAGCATCTTTGACCACTTGTAAGGTATATTTCAGCGTATCCGTTTTATCAATGAACTTATTCTTTAACAACACTTTCAAACGAGTAGATGCAGAAAGCGTTTTGGTATAATCAAAACTTTCTTCTGCATAAGTAAATCTACTACCAACACCCCAATCAAAGGCTACAGAAGCACTGTTTTTAGAACGTACTTTCCACGTAATTTTTGTTCCCTCTGGAATTTCTAAATCACCCGCATTTTGAATGATTTGGTCTTTTTTACCCAAATAAGTCGGATAATGTAAATGTGCGTCAAATACCCCTATCGCCGATTTTGGTATCAATCGAATGGCATACTGATTACTTGAAAAACCTACTGCTTCAAAATGAAAATCAACCGATTGAGAAACACTGGGTAAGACATACGAATGAAGCGTTTTCGAACTGCGTTGCATCAAAAATTTCCCCATTGAACTCACCAAATAGACTTTATCAGGGATCACTGAACCAGGAGTACGAACCTCAATATGAACATCTTCACCCTCTACAACAAAATCTTTGTAATCTGAAATAACAAAATCAAAAGGAGCAACCGGTTTAAATTCTTTTTGATAATTCACCACACGCTGGCTTCCTTGGGTAATAACCGATGGGAAAAAAGTCACCACAACCAAAAACACCAAAAACACAGGTAGGAAATATTTAAGGTATTTTACATTCTTGCGTAAATCTATTCCATTGACAAAAGGAATGGCTGAAATCGAATTAGCACGTTGCGAAATACTTGCACGTACTAATTCATAATTAGCCCCTTCTACTGAAAGCGAATCGTTTAATTGTAAGGTGTTTAGTAACCTGTCTGCAATTTCCGGGAAAAAATCACCGATAATCAAGGATGCTTGCGTGCGAGAAATACGTTTTCCAAAAGCAAATAATTTCGAAACAGGAATAAAAACGTATTTATAGAGCAAAAATAAGTTGACACCCAAAAAAGAAAAGAACAAAAAGGCACGAACAGGCGTACCAAAACGGCCAATAAATTCCAAGAATGTTACTACCAAGAATAACAAAACAAAGAAACCTAATACCAAAATTCCGCCTTTAATTAATTGATTTTTATAATACTTGCGTATAAAAGCATCAATTTGTTCCAGCAGACGTTCGTAATTGCTCATAGCCACATTGTTCAACACAATAACCTACTAAATTATATAAAACTATCGTTGATATCAAAAATCACAACCAAACAATATTACTATCTTTGCCAAAAAACAATACAACTATGTCTGAAAAAGCAGTTCGCGTAAGGTTTGCCCCTTCACCAACAGGACCATTACATATGGGAGGTGTTCGTACCGCATTATACAACTATTTGTTTGCGAAGAAGAACAATGGTACATTCATCATTCGTATCGAAGATACTGACCAAACTCGTTTTGTAGAGGGTGCACAGGACTACATTATGGATGCGTTGAAATGGTGTGGAATTATGCCAACAGAGGGTCCAGGTATCGGTGGAAATTACGGTCCGTATGTTCAATCTGAACGTAAGGAAATGTACCGTCCGTATGCAGAACAATTAGTGGCTAACGACAAAGCATATTACGCTTTCGATACTGCGGAAGAATTAGACAAAGTGCGTGAGCAAGCGAAAGAAATGGGTATGCCAAACTGGCAATACAACAGCGTTACACGTACTTCAATGAAAAACTCGTTGACCTTACCGGCTGACGAAGTAGAAAGAAGAATTGCAGCAGGAGAACAATATGTAATCCGTATGAAAATGCCACGTAACCACGATGTGCGTTTTGAAGATATTATCCGTGGATGGGTTGTGGTAAATACAAACAACTTGGATGACAAAGTGTTATTCAAAAGTGACGGTATGCCAACGTACCATTTAGCAAATATCGTTGATGACCACACAATGGAAATCAGCCACGTAATACGTGGAGAAGAATGGTTACCATCTGCACCTTTACACGTGTTATTGTACGAAGCATTCGGATGGGATTGTCCTCGTTTTGCTCACTTACCGTTATTGTTACGTCCGGATGGAAATGGAAAATTATCGAAAAGAGATGGCGACCGTTTAGGATTTCCTGTTTTCCCAACAAACTGGATTACAGCAGAAGGAGAATTATACTCTGGATACAGAGAAAAAGGATATTTACCAGAAGCGTTTATCAATATGTTAGCGTTTTTAGGATGGAACCCGGGAACAAACCAAGAGTTATTTTCATTACAAGAATTAGAAGAAGCATTTACGCTTGACAGAGTAGGAAAAGCAGGAGCGAAATTCGATGCTGAAAAAACAAAATGGTTCCAACAACAACATTTAAAAAACACCTCAAACGAGCGTATCGCTGAAATGTTAGCAGGTAAAATCGAAGGAGAATTCGAACACGATAAATTAGTTGCAATTTGCGGATTGATGAAGGAAAGAGCAACGTTTGCAGAAGATATTTTAGTAGAAGGTAGTTATTTATTAACACGTCCTGCTGAATACGATGCACAAACTGTTTCTAAAAAATGGAACGAAAATGCACCGGCATTGATGACAGAATGGAAACAAATTCTATCTGAAATTGAACCATTTACACACGAAACAATAGAAGCAAAATTCAAAGCATTCATCGCTGATAAAGGATTAGGAATTGGGGCAGTATTACCGTTGTTCCGTTTATTAATCACAGGCGCAGGAATGGGACCAAGTATGTTCGAAATCGCTGCTTTCCTTGGAAAAGAAGAGGTAGTAGCACGTATGGAAATTGGATTAGGGAAATTAGGTTAATCATTCTTCCCTCCTTGAGGAGGGATTGAGGGAGGTGATGAAATATGCTTTGTCACCCTCCTCCATCCTCCCTCAAGGGAGGAAGCAAATCCACTCACAGATGAAAAACCACATAGAAGTAAACGGGATTAAATTATACGCTTTTCACGGTTGTTTGCCGGAAGAAACCAAAATCGGTGGACATTATTTGGTGGACGTATCCTTGGAAACCAACTTTTTAAAAGCGGCACTTGAAGATACGTTGTCTGATACGATTGATTATGTTGTCGTGAACCGTATCGTGAAAGAAGAAATGGCGATACCTTCAAAACTAATCGAACACGTAGGCTACCGTATTTTAAAACGCTTTGAAAATGAGGTAGAAGGGATGCATTCTGTGCGTATTAAAATCACGAAAATCTGCCCACCAATAAATGGAGATGTAGAGAACGTAGCGATTATCATTGAAGAAAAATATTAGTCATACTTGATTTAGCAGAAAATATTACTATTTTTGTAAACCGAAAATGGTCTCGTGGCCGAGAGGCTTAGGCACCGGTCTGCAAAACCGATTACAGCGGTTCGAATCCGCTCGAGACCTCAAAAACCCTTAATACAAATGTGTTAAGGGTTTTTTGTTTAATATTCAATTTTTTAAAATTTGTTTAAAATCATTAGTTAAATTTGAAACCTATCTTTAATAACAATAATAAATTATAATAAATGAAAAAATTAGTATTCTTATTTTTATTAATAAGCAATTTCATCTTCAGCCAAGATAGTATAAAACCTATATTTAATGGATTTGGTTTGTTAAAAGTCAATCAAACAACAATTTCTGTCATTAAAGAATTAGAAATATTACTTAAAACAGAAAGTAAAGAAATAAAATCACAAGGAAATTATTCATATGTACAAGATTTAATTAATAATGGTACTTATAAGAAATCATTCATTTTAGAAATTGTAAATAATAAAAAACACAAAGAGGAAAGTCCAATATTAGCGCCAAAATGCGAATTAGTTAAATTATATATTGTTAAAGGATATAAAGTTTCAAACATAGAATTAATAAATCTACATCTAAAATTTTACAATGATACTCTTACCGAAATTAAATGTGATATAACAACAGAATTAAAGAATGCAATCAAATTAAAATATGGTGATGGCGAAACACAATCTGACAGAAAAGAAATAAAATGTACTTACACTTACAATGGTAATACCATTACTTATGAAGAGTTAGAAATTGATGAAACTTGGAGAAATAAAAATACATTTTCAACAATTCGCTTTAAAAAATATTATAATTCAGATTGTAAAGAAAAATATTTCAATTATCTTTTAATTTCATCATATAAATCAATTGAAGACATTATTAATTGTGAAAAAGATGCTATCAATATAGAAAATCAAGAAAAATTAAAAAATCTAAAAGATTTTTAAATGG
>JBILUY010000134.1:0-7305 GCA_044370735.1 Crocinitomicaceae bacterium
ATTACCTATACCATAAATATATTCAATATTAGAACCTGGTAAAAACTCATCACTATTACCATCACCAAAATCAAAATCAATAGAAGAAATTAATATAGATGAATTTGAAAGAGACGGATTAGTAAAACTTACTAAGGTCTTAGTACCCGAAGGTAGAGTTGTATACTGTATTGAACTTAGAATTCCACATGAATTAGATAATGTTATTTGTTTTGAAGAAGTACAAATAGTTTTATCTAATAATGTTACTGTCTTTGTAACAGTATAAACACCATTTTCATAAGTATGTGAAACATTATTATTGTTAGTATTAATCACATTTTCAGATCCATCGCCAAATGAATATTCAATACTAGAAAATGGTCTTGGAGAAACTGTTGAATTGAAGCTAACCAAAGTTTTATCTGATGTTGAAGATGAAATAATATAATCAACAGCCGAAACACCTACACATGAATTCGAAAATGTTAGTGTTGCTGCTAAGTTACAAACACTTCCGTTAGTAAGTGTAACAGTTTGATAAACATTATAATTATTCAAACCATAAGTATGAGTTATTGACTCTCCTACTAAAAATGATTGAGAATTACCATTCGTTTCAAATATCATTGAAACTCCAGAAATAGGAATAAATGAAGAGGTTGGAGAATCAAACTTAACAAGTTTACTAGTTGGTGTTGAAGAAATCACTTCATAAGTAATTGGTGATACTCCTGAACAACTATTATTATTCTCTATAACGTTGATTGTTTTGGAAGAAATTTTATCACAAAACCCTGACTCTTTAATGACGTAATTAATAGTAGCAACACCTAGTGATAAAGCGGTTACTGTACCATTATTATCGACAATAGCAACGTCTGTATTAGATGAGGACCATACACCGCCACTTAAGAATGGATACAAAGTAATAGATTTAGATATTTCAACACTAGAAGCACCAACTAATACACCGGCTGTTTGAGATGGCTTTACAGTAATTGTTTTAGTTGCTTCTGACAAACAAGAACCAGATTTTTTATATCTAATTACAGTACTACCTGAATTAATAGCAGAAACTAATCCTGTACCAGAATTTACTTTTGCAATAGATGGATTGTCTGAAGTCCAAACTCCTCCTTGAATAGTGGAAGATATCAATGTATTTTCTCCTTCACATAAAACAGAAGAATTAGTACTTAATAATCCTGAGCAATTTCCATATACTGTCACTAATTTAGTTATTACATTATTACATATTGTACCTGGCACAGTATATTTTAAAGTTGTTTTACCATCATTAAATGCCTTTAAATCACCCTCACTAATAAAATTAGCTATATCTAAGTCTGAACTTGACCATGATCCACCAGAAAGTGAAGAAGTATAATTTCCAACAGAACCATGTAATAATGTTGATGGACCAGAAATTGTTCCGGTATTTGATGGGGTGGTAACTGAAACTGTAATTGTTTTAGGTGTCGTGTTTATACATTCACCAGTTGGAGTAAATTTTACAATAGTTGAACCAGCTATAAGAGGTTGAAGAACACCTGTACTAGAATTTATAGATGCAACTAAAGGTTTACTAGAACTCCAAACCCCAGGAATTACAGGAGAAATAGAATATACAGATTTGTCTGATGAACAAACATTTCCATTTCCAAGGATATCAAAACTACAGTTTGGAACATTATAAACGTATACTTTACAAGTTTTAACAATAGAACAAATGCCTGATAAAGTATAAGTTATTGTAGAATAACCAACCGAAACACCCGTTAATTTCCCTTTTGAATCAACCGTTACAACATTAGGATTACTTGATGTCCAAGTTCCGCCATGTACTGTTGTATAAATAGATGTTTGCCCGTTAACTTTAACTTTTTTAGTTGGAGTAATATAAACCAAATTAGGATCAACTACAAAAATTGGCATCAATGCTGTATTTTGTTCACAACCTTCTATATAATAACTAACAGTTGTAACACCTGTATTATTTGGTGTAAATACTCCAGTAATCTCGTTTATTGATCCAACCATTGTATTTGAAGAACTCCAAATCCCCCCAGAAATAGTTGAACTGAATGTTGGAATTGAACCTTTACAAACTTTTGTTATCGTTGGTAAGGTACCCAAACATTCTGTTGCTGCAGATTGTATAAAAATATCAGTTTTGATCTCTCCTTTGCATGATTGATTTCCTTCTAATTTATATGTTATATTTTCGACACCTGGATTTAACCCTGTAATAGTAATACTATTCGTAGAAGAATTTATGGTTGTCGAAACATTGCCAGAATTAGATAAAACCCAATTACCTCCAACTTGAGAAGGGGTAATTGTAACACTTTGACCAACATAAATTAAATCTTTTTCTAATTCAAAACTTAAATCCAATCCATCTGTAATTGTAATATTTTTAGATGTTTTCTCTAAAATAGAATTACACATTTTTGAATATGTAACAACTAGACTTCCTGGGAATAAACCTCTAAAATAACCTGTTACTGGGTCAATTATCGCTAATTCAGGTTTTGAAACAGTCCATACACCACCCTCTTCAGAAGAGGTAAATGTAGGTGTAGAACCTAAACAAATATTTTCAATATTAGAAATTGTTCCTGCACATGGGGAATCATCATTAGATACATTTACAATAACAACCTTAGAAGATGTACATTCATCGTATAAAATACTATAGGTTAAAAATGTAGAACCTATTACATTACCAGTTACAATTCCATCATTGCCAACACTTGCAATTGAGGGGGTATACGAATTCCATGTACCATTTGAAACTGATGGTACTAGTGTAGAGGTTTGATGTACTTTAAGTGATAAATTATCATTTAATAAAATTGTTTTTGTAGGTCCAACAATAACAGTTTTTTTAATATTAAATAACTGATTATCGCAAATAACTGAATAGGTAATCTCTGTCATACCTTCTGAATTTGCGACAAATAAACCACTAGTTTCATCAATTGTTCCTACAGTTTGATTTGAAGAAGCCCAAATACCATTTAATTTAGAGGAAGTAATTAACATTGAGGATCCCTTACATAGTTTATTAGTAGGGATATTAATTTCTCCAACACATGCATTTCTTTCAACATCATTTACAATTATTCCTTTTGAAGTTGAAAGTGTACAACCTGAATTATTTGTAACTGTATAACTAATAAATGCTTCACCAGCTCCTATACCTAAAATATTTCCCTGATTGTCTACAGACACTATTGTTTGATTTGAACTACTCCAATTTCCGTTTTGTTGAGAAGTTGACCATTTGATTTGTTCACCTTTTTCAATTGTTGTTAAACCACTCAATGTTGCTTGATTTCCATTCGTAATTGTGATTGTCTTAGTGGCAACTTGTAATGCCGGATCGTCACATATAGAACTAGGTAATGTGTAAGAAAGTTGAACAGTACCAATCTCAATTGCTTTTACATATCCAGTAATTTCATCAATTGTTAACTTTGATGGGTCAGACGAAGACCAAATCCCTCCTTCATTATTAGACTGAAGAATAAAAGTTGATCCTTTACATAGAGTACTTACAGTTGAAATAATTTTGGCACAAGGATTATCGTCCGGATCTCCAGAAACTCCTTTATTAACAGTTATTTCTTTATGAACATTGGCTAAACATCCATCTGTTTCAATATAATTATACTCAATATTTGTTTTTCCTAAACTAATTCCTTCCAATCTACCAGTAGCATCAATTGTTGCAACATTTGAATTTGAAGAAAACCATTGACCAGTAATTTGATTTGTTGTTAATTGAATAAATTCACCAATATTCAACATAGATGAACCATTAATTTGTGAAGCTTCAATATTTGATACTGTCAATGATTTAACTACTGTGTTCGAACTGTTCTCTGGACATTCTACATCACTTAATACATATGAAATTTGTGTTGTTCCTGGACTAATTGTAGTAAATTTTCCAGTTAGAGAGTTAATCGTACCTACGTTTGTGTTTGAAGAATACCATTTTCCTCCTTGAACCGTAGAGGTAAATGTTATTTCAGAACCAGAACATACTTTACTTATGTTTGAAATATTTCCAGCGCATGGACTATCTTCATTATCTACTGAAATAAGCTTTTCTACTCTTCCTTTACATCCATCATCTCCTGTAATTTTGTAATCAATAACAGCTTGACCAGTATTAACACCTGTAACTGTACCTGAATTAACAGTAGCAATTTGTTGATTATTCGTAGACCAAATTCCACCTATTAAATTTGTAGATAAATTAATTACATTTCCAATTTTAACAACATCCGGACCATCGATTGGTGATAATCCAATTGAAGAAACTTTTATCCATTTTGAAACAGAAATATTTTTACAATTAATATTATTTACAGTGTACGTAATCAAAGTATATCCACTATTTAAAGTCTTTAAATATCCAGAATTTTTGTCTACTACTGCAACCGATGTATTTGAAGAAGTCCATGTACCACCCTCAATTGTAGATGATAATTGTAAAGTTGATTGATTACAAGCAGAACTTAAATCGTTAATTTCTCCAGCACAAATCTTATCTATTGAATTATTAACAAAAATTGTTTTAGATAACACTCCTGTACAACCAGATACATTTTCATATGTATAAGTCAAATTTGTACTACCCGTTTTTAATCCTCGTATTGTCGCAGTATTATTTACTTGTGAAGTAATTAATGCAATGGAAGGTGTTGTAATTGTCCAAACTCCACTAGGAATATTTGAAGAAATGGTAATTGATTTATTTACATCTACATTCCAATCTTCAGATAAAGTACCCACTTCAGTGTTGTAAACTGTTATTGTTTTAATAGCTACAGAATTAGCACAAGCACCTGCTCCATTTACAGTATACGAAATATCAGATGTACCAGGAGAAATAGCTTTTAAAACACCTGTTAAATTATCAATTGTAGCCACATTTGTGTTAGAAGAAACCCAAGTTCCTCCAGCTATTGTAGATGTAAATGTTGGGGTAGAACCATTACAGATCTCAGAAATGGTATTTAAAACACCAGTACAAGGATCTGAAACGATAATATCAACTATTGAATAAGATAAACATCCTCCTGAACTTGTATAATAATATTTAATACTTGTTTTTCCTGCATTAATTCCAGTTACCGTTCCATCACTATTTACGGTCGCTATACTATTATTTAGTGACTCCCAAGTCCCATTAGGTACGCTTGCAGATAATTTGGTTGTAGCTCCTTTTTTAACATTCGATAATCCAGTAATTTCTGCACTTAAAACATTAGTAACAATAACAGGTTTTGTAAAAGTAGCATCTAGACAATTGGTTGATTGAATTGTATAAACTACATTAGTAACACCTGTAGATAAAGCTGTAAAAACACCACTTACAGGATTAATGGTCCCTATTTTCTGATCAGTTGTTGTCCAAGTCCCTCCAGATTTTGTTGAAATAAATTGAGGTGTAGATCCATTACATATACTTGTAATATCATTTAAAATACCCGTACATTCCTGACTTGTAGTTTCAAATACCCCTATGTTTTTAGTAATTATTGCTGTACAACCAGCTACTCCTTCATAAGAATATGTAATTGAAGCAATTCCTTTTGAAACACCACTAACTAATCCTGAATTATTTACAGTTGCAACTGTCGGATTGTTTGAAGCCCATATTCCATTTGAATTTGTTACCTCCAATTGCGTATTTTCATTTTGATTTATACTCGATTTTCCAATAATATTTCCAACATTGTAGTTAGAAATTGTAATTGATTTAGTATATGTAGATTTTGGACAATTACCAGTTGATTCTATCGTATAATTTATATTGGTAATCCCTGAGCCTAAAGCAGTAAATAGACCACAATTAACATCAATTATACCAACATTTAGATTAGATGATGACCATTTTCCTCCAGGATTTGAAGACGTAAATGTTGGTGTAGAACCCAAACAAACTACATTGATATCACTAATATTACCAATACAGTTATCATTTACATTTATAGTTTTAATTGTAGTTGAAAAACAACCATCTACACCCTGATTAGTGTATTTTATGTCCGTTTTACCAGCATTTATTCCTGAAACTAATCCAGAAGAATTAATTGAAGCTACATTTGAAAGACTTGATGACCATATACCTCCAGTTTGATTAACAGAAAGTAAGGTAGTTGCTCCTTTATTTAAAGTTGATTCTCCTGTAATTTGAGATGAAATAATTGGAGAAATAGTAATTAATTTTGATCCTTTGGTATTGATACAATTTAAATTGTCATTTTTACTATAGGTTATAATAGTTGTACCAGAAGAAATAGTAGTTAACATCCCAGTAACTGGATCAATCGAAGCTACATTTGAATTTGATGATGACCAAACCCCACCTGAAATTGTAGATGTAAAGGTTGGTGTTGAACCCAAACAAACTAATGATTGAGTTGTAAGAATTCCTATACATTCAGGCTTTCCATTATCGACTACCTCAATTTCTTTTGAAACAGAGGATGAACAATTATTATTCGATGTAACTGCTAATGAAATTATCGTTTTCCCTAAATTTTTACCCAATAATTCTCCTGAAGAATTTATTGTTGCGATTTCATTGTTAGAAGAAGTCCATACCCCATTTGATGAAGATGTAGTGAAACTAATTGTACTTCCAATTTCTACAGTGTTACCTCCTGAAATTGTAGGGGTAACAGGTGATGCTAAAACAGCGATTGATTTAGTTGAGACCAATTGTGAACACACTCCATTCCCATTTAATGAATAACTAATAACAACATTACCAGCTGATACACCTCGAACTTCACCTGTTATAGGATTGACAGTTGCAATTTGAGTATTGGAGGACGTCCAATTTCCACCAGAGGTAGCATTTGAAAGCTGAATGGAAGCATTTACGCAAACATCATTTGAACCAATAATAGGTTGCAAGCTTGGTGTAGAAATTGTTAAATTAAACTTAGATGGACAACCATCATGATTATAAGTAATTTCATATGTGCCTGCATTAGAACTTGCTAAATCTATAACACCAGTATTTGAATTTATTGCTAATCCAGAAGTTGAATAAAAAGTACCTCCAGAAGGACTAAATGTAGGAGTTGCAACTCCTTCTTTACAAAAACTAGTTGATGTATAGGTTAAATTTGTGGGACAAGAAATAACTAAACCTGTTCCACCGCCACCTGTTGAAGTAGAGGAAGCAATACATGAACCAGTAAATATTGGAACAGTAGGATTTGCTGTGTATGTTGAACTTTGTGTATTAATTACATTTAAATTACCTCCAACATTTGCATTGTAAATTGAAAG
>JBILUY010000209.1:0-4366 GCA_044370735.1 Crocinitomicaceae bacterium
AAGTTGATTAAGAATTACTCTATCTGGAAAAGATTTTGAAACTTTATGTAATTCTAAAATTTTAGTCCCCAACCTTTCCATTTTAACAGGAATATCAATCTCATCCTCTTGAATGCGTTGAGAAGCTGTTTTTTTTATATCTTGAAAACTTTCAACTCGGGCTTTCTGCTTAGTACCTCTTGCTTTAGGTTGTCTTCTAATCCATTCAAGTTCCTTCTTAAAAGTATTTCTAGCTTTATCAATTGTTGATTGTAATTGTTCTTGTCTTTCAGCTTTTTTCTCTAAAAAATATGAGAAATTTCCTTTGTATCTATAAAGAGTTTGATCTGCTAGTTCCAGTATTGTATCACATACAACCTCTAAAAAATAACGATCGTGAGTAACCATCAAAATAGTAGAATTTGATTTAGATAAATATTCCTCCAACCATTCAATCATATCTAAATCCAAGTGATTGGTTGGCTCATCCAAAATCAAAAAGTCAGCTTCAGAAATTAACACCTTTGCAAGCGCCACTCTTTTTTTCTGTCCACCAGACAATTGACCTATTTTTAAAGACGAATCATTAAGTTTTAAAACTGATAAAATTTGAGAAACTTTAACCTCAATATCCCAAGCATTTAAATCAGTTAATTCTTGATAAACTTCATTCAATAAATCCTCATCGCCTGTGAGAAGAGCTTCATTATATTTTTTAACAGCCTTAATTTCAGGTAAATCATGATCAAAAACGGCCTCTAAAATTGTTGATTCTGCATCAAACTGATCTACTTGCTGCATAAAAACCACGGAAATATCTTTTCGATACACAACCCGACCAGAATCATAGGGTTCTGTATCCATCAAACACTTGAGAAGCGTTGTTTTACCACTTCCATTTTTAGCTACAAGAGCAACCTTCTGACCTTGATCTATCCCAAACGTTACATCAGAAAATAACATTTTGTCACCATATGACTTGGTGAGACCTTCAACTGATAAAAAATTCATAATTAACGAATACGATCAACAGAATCCAAAAGTGACTTATCTTTTTTCACTCCTAAATATGCTAATACAGAAAATATAAAACCCACGAACAATAGGGCAACCCAAAAGTTCAGATGAATACTAGATGGATTACTTACAATCATTCCAGAATAAGAAAATAATACGATCAAAAATGAGACAAGTAAATTAAAATACATAATCCATTTTGATAAGTTTAGTTGTTTCTTAAGATTTTTGAACTGAAAAATGGTATATAGAATTAAAAGAAGATCTATTAAAATTATAATAAAATTATAACTCATAGATTGATTAATAAGCTCCCCATTTAAATCAAAATGTTTTAACGAATAAATAGAAAGATTAAAAATAGATTGATCTTTTTGAAAAATCACCAAATCAACTCCTGACAAAATTCCCCCTAAACATAAAACTGTCAAAACCCAATAGACAGTTTGAATTCTTTGTAACATATAACTTCAATTTAATACAAAGATACTAAATGTTAATCCTAAAATTACAAATTACAAAAAAAGGCTAATTATCAATTAACACCTAAAATTTTACTTTAAATAAATATGATTAACAAACAGAAAAACAAACAACCAGTCAATGTTAATTGTTTTAAAAAATAGAAAGAGTTAATTAATTCATCAATAATACAAATAGTTATACTAATTCAATTAAAGTTTATTTTGGAAAAACGATCCTAAAACCAATTCTATTACCTTTAAAATCAACACTACTCGATTCTCTTGAAGCCGCTCTGCAAGCAGATGCTGAATTAGCCCAACAACCTCCTCTATTTACTCTGTTCCCTCCAGTAACTGGACCTTCTGGATCAACTGAAGTTCCTAGTGAGTAAACTCCATACCAATCACCACACCATTCATAAACATTCCCATACATATCATGCAAACCAAAAGCGTTAGCCTCAAAAGAACCGACAGGCATGGTCATCATTTTTTTAACTTCCTCTCCACATCTCATAAACTCAAGAGAAGCATCAAAATTAGCCTGCTTGGTAGACAAACAATTTGACTTACCAAATGCAAACTTTCCATTTGCTCTCGCTGCATACTCCCATTCTGCCTCAGTTGGTAACCTACCTCCCATCCATTGAGCAAAATTATAAGCTTCCCTCCATGAAATATTAATTACGGGTCTATTCCCTCTCCCCCAACCATTGTCATCTGGTTTTTCCAAACCAACCGAATCACAATAAGCATCATACATCTCAAATGTAATTTCATATTTGCTCATTTTAAAATCGCTCAACGTTACTTTGTGCTGATTTTCATCAGTACCCCTTGCCTTTTCACTTTCAGGGCTACCCATCACAAATGTACCACCTTGAATATCTACTACTTCAATTTTGGGCTTTCCTTCTTTTTTCAAAATCGTTGATTTCCCAGTCTTAAAAAAAGTTTCTGAATTCATAATTGAATCCAATACTTTTTTAGTTGTAGCCAATTCACTTTTTAATTCTTTATTTGCTTTTTGATTTTTTGCGTTTTTAGAGCTTTTAGCTTTCTTTTCAATATGCAATTCTGCTTCTAGCAGGGATATTTTCTGATTCAAAGCATTCATATCTTCAGAATGCAATAAAAGACACTGATCTAATTCCTTTTTCAACATCGAAATTTCTTTGTCTTTAACTGCTACAACTCCAGTAAGACTATCAGTTTTATGAGTCAACAACTTTATTTGCTCACGTTTTGACTGAGCAAATGTTAAACTGTTTATAAATAGAATAAAAACAAAGAAATGAAAAGGTTTTAACATCATTCAAAAATATTTGAATGACTAAATTAGATTGTTTTTACAGAAATAAAATTGAGATAAGAATTAAATATTAACGCTGACATGTTAATCTATCTTGTACGCATTTTGTCGCAACCAAAAATCAAGTAATGTAATCGCTGCCATTGCTTCCACTATTACAACAGCTCTAGGAAGTACACAAGGATCATGTCTACCCTTACCTTTGATTAAAATTTCGTCTCCCGAATTATTTGCTGACAGCTGATCTTTCATTATTGTTGCAACCGGTTTAAATGCAACTCTAAATTCGATGGGCATTCCATTACTAATCCCCCCTTGTATTCCACCACTATTATTCGTTATAGTTGAAAAATCAGTATTAAATCTATCATTTAATTCACTGCCTTTTTTATATATCGAATTAAACCCACTTCCGAATTCGACCCCTTTAACAGCGTTTATAGAAAACATAGCTTGACCTAATACAGCGTGTAATTTTTCAAAAACAGGCTCTCCTAATCCACTTGGAACACCTAAACATTTACAAAAAATAGTGCCTCCGATAGTATCCCCTTCTTTTCTGACTTCTCGAATAACACTTTCCATTTGTTTAGCTTTATCAGGTATAGGACATTTTACAATATTTTCCTGATTTATTGAATGTACAGAAGCTACTTCCTCTTCAGTTAATGCAACAGCTCCAACTTGATCAACAAAAGCAAAAACATCAATTCCATTTTTTTTTAAGTAAAGCTTTGCAAAAGCACCTGCAACCACTCTTGAAACGGTTTCTCTCGCACTTGACCTTCCTCCTCCTCTCCAATCTCTTATACCATATTTTTTATCATATGTAAAATCAGCGTGTGATGGTCTATAAACATTTGATATATGTTCGTAATCTTCGGATTTTGTATTCTCATTCTCTACAAGAAAAGCTATAGGTGTTCCCAACGTTTTACCTTCAAAAATACCTGATAAAAAACGGACTTTATCAGATTCTTTCCGTTGAGTAACAATAGAAGAT
Source organism: Crocinitomicaceae bacterium (assembly GCA_044370735.1). Lineage (GTDB taxonomy): Bacteria > Bacteroidota > Bacteroidia > Flavobacteriales_D > Crocinitomicaceae > CANHVK01. The sequence goes on from JBILUY010000209.1 coordinate 3,776, forward strand.
TGACCTGGCTTTCTTCTATCTAATTCGCTCTGAATAAAATCAAAATCTACTAAAAAACCAGCGGGGAACCCCTCGATAATTCCACCAATAGAATCACCATGAGACTCCCCGAAGGTTGATAATTTAAATAATGTACCGAAACTTGATCCAGCCATTAATTACAAATAGTTTTTTCAGTTGCCGATAAAATTTCTCTTACTTCTTCCAATGTAGGAGCCTCAGCATAGGTTCTAAGTACAGGTTCTGTCCCTGAAGCTCTAATCATCATCCAACGTTCATCATCAAAGAAGTATTTCCAACCATCAATTGTTTTTACTTCTTTTACCTGATAATCACCAAATGATTCGAAAACATTTCCTTTACAATTAGCGATAATTTGTTGTTTAAGCTCTTCTGTAATATGCAAATCATTTCTTTCAAACTTAAATTCTCCAACTAATTGATACACTTCATCAATCAAAGCCTCTAAAGACTTACCTGATTTAGCCATATACTCCCAAATTATCAACCCCATCCAAATACCATCTCTTTCAGGAATATGTCCTTTCACAGCGATACCTCCAGACTCTTCACCTCCCAATAAAACATCAT
>JBILUY010000031.1:0-19176 GCA_044370735.1 Crocinitomicaceae bacterium
AAAACCAACTTTAGTTGTTTGTTGAGGTAAATTATATAGAGCAGCTATTTTTTCAACTCTTGGAGTAACACTAAATGCAGTAACAACTTTTCCAGTCATACCTTTGTGTTTAACCAAATAATGAATTAACAACAAAATAATGTGGTGAGAATCTACAAACTCTCCTTTAGAATCATACAATCCAATTCGATCTGCATCCCCATCAGTTGCTAACCCACAATGGATTGTCCCATTATTTTTGATAAATCCTTCTAATTCTTTTAAATTTTTAGCAATAGGTTCAGGTGCTTGCCCATAAAAAGATGGATTGTGCTCACAATGCAATAAATGTACTTTAGGCAAAATACGCTTCATAACATTCTGACCTGCACCATACATAGCGTCATAAACAAGATTTAAATTCGAATTACGTATTGCTTCCATATCAAAGCTTTTTTCGATATGATTAACATAATCCGTTTCTAAATCTACAACAACTATTTTCCCTTCTTCTATCCCTTTCTCAACAGAGAAATGATTATAATCAGTTGAAATAGTATCAGGAATAATATCTTCAATTTCTTGCACTTCTTCTGGAGCTAAAGGACCACCAAAATTTGCTTTTAACTTGTATCCATTATAAGCAGGTGGATTATGACTTGCTGTAATTATTACACCCAATGAACAATCATAATTTTTTGCACCTAAAGATATCATAGGAGTTGAAACAAAGCCTTTTGCCAACTTCACATGAATTCCCTCTTGTAGAAAAATTTTAACAGCTGTATTTACAAATAACTCTCCTGCAAAACGACAATCATGTCCAATAACAATGCTTGGACTCTCAAACTTTTGTTTCACCCAAACAGCAGTTGCTTTTGCAACTCTTGCTACATTTTCAACGGTAAATTCTTCAGCAATAATTGCCCTCCAACCGTCAGTTCCAAATTTGATTTTTGTGCTCAATGTTTTATTTTTTAAATTCTAAAATCGTTTTTTCAATAATCGCCACACACTCCATTAATTGAGCTTCAGTCATTACCAACGGTGGTGCAAAACGAATAATATTTCCGTGAGTAGGTTTTGCTAACAATCCATTATCTTTCAATGCTACACAAAGATTCCAAGCGGTAGAACTCTCTGGTGTATCATTTACAATAATCGCATTCAACAACCCTTTTCCTCTGACTTTGACAACTAAATCAGTCTTCTCAATAATCTTATTCATTTCAGCTCTGAATAATTGACCTAATTTTTCAGCATTTTCAGCTAATTTTTCTTCTTTTACAACTTCTAAAGCTGCAATTGCTACTTTAGCTGCAATCGGATTACCTCCAAAAGTTGATCCATGTTGCCCTGGTTTGATCACCATCATAATATCATCATTCGCTAAAACAGCAGAAACCGGATAAGCCCCTCCTGAAATTGCTTTTCCTAATACTAATATATCTGGCTGAACATCTTCATGATGTACAGCTAGCAATCTTCCTGTTCTTGCAATACCCGTTTGAACTTCATCTGCTATGAATAACGCATTATATTTTTCACAAAGTTGTTTACATGCTTTTAAATATCCATCATTAGGTACATAAACCCCAGCTTCACCCTGAATAGGCTCAACCAAGAAGCCTGCTACATTCCCTTCTTTTAATACAGCTTCTAAGGCATCAGCATCATTATAAGGAATACGAACAAAACCAGGGGTAAAAGGACCAAAATTTTGTTGTGCATCAGGATCATTTGAAAAAGAAACAATGGTAGTTGTTCTTCCATGGAAATTGTTTTCACATACTACTATTTTAGCCTCATTTTCAGGAATACCTCTTTTTTCATAAGCCCACTTTCTACAAAGTTTAATTGCCGTTTCAACTGCTTCTGCTCCAGTATTCATTGGTAAAACCTTATCAAATCCAAAATAAGATGTTACGTATTGTTCATACTCACCTAAAACATTGTTGTAAAAAGCCCTAGAAGTTAAAGTAAGGGTTTGAGCTTGTTCTACCATAGCCCCTACAATTTTTGGATGACAATGCCCTTGATTTACCGCAGAATAAGCTGATAGGAAATCAAAATATTTTTTACCATCAACATCCCATACATACACACCTTGACCCTTTGCTAAAACAACTGGTAGAGGATGATAATTATGAGCCCCATACTTATCTTCCAATTGTATTAACTTTTCTGCAGTAGAATTTTCCATCATTGTTTCCATAAATAAATATATTAAACGACCACTCAATATTGAGAAGAATTCAAAGATAAGTTAATTAATGCATTCTTCAAAAAACATTTAAAATGAAAAATGGTAAATTTGACTTTATAATTTAAACAAAATGCCAATTTTAAATCGATTTTTACCTACATCCAAACATCAATTCGAAGACATATTTGAGGAAGCTAATTATTTAATAACACTTAGATTTACACTGTTTTTAGTAATTGCAATTCAGATTTTGTTTATTGCTCAATTTATAAGTTTTGACAAAGTAAGATTTATACTTGTATTATTTTCTCTGATAATTTCAGGTTTATTTTATGTTTATATTTATAAAACAGGAAAATACAAATTTCCTGCTATACTAGGAAATATTCTTTATGCAATAATTATACAACTTGCTCTTTATAATGTACCCAAAAACCCTCACGTAATCGAGGGATTATGGATGGTAAACAATGTGTTTTTTGCATACCGATGTGTGAATAAAAATTTAGGTTTAGCAATAGGACTTATTCATGGTATTAGCATTAGTATTCACTATTTACTTAATTTTAATAACCATTATGAATTGACAAATGAAATCGTTTATAATTGGTATGATAAAGTTGGTATTAGTATTAATATTTTTTCAGCTTTTTTGGTTTTCACCTATTTTTTACACCAAACTATTGACACAAACAGACGAGCTTCTCTAAAAATCAAACTTGTAAACGATGAAATGAAAAAACAATTTGAGACAATAAATAAACAAAATGAAGAAAAAACTATCCTTTTAAAAGAAATCCATCACCGTGTAAAAAACAACTTACAATTAATCGTCAGTTTACTTAGATTACAAAGCTATGAACTAACAGACAAAGAAGCTATTAATCAGTTTGAAGAAGCAATAAATCGTATAATAACTATAGCTTCAGTGCATGAAAAAATCTACCAAAATGATTCTTTATCGAAAGTAAATATCGAAAGTTATTTCAAAGAAATTAGTCAAGATATTATTTCTATGTCTGAAATAAACTCAAAAATTAATATCGATTTTGAATTTCAACTAAACTCTATTAAACTAAAACCAATTATCCCACTTGCACTTATTTTTAACGAACTTATTTCCAATTCAATAAAACATTTTGATATTGAGAAAGAAAATCTTCAAATCAAAGTAGAATTTAAATACTCAGGTCAAAACAATCTTATGTTAATATACCATGATAACGGTACTTGGAAAGAAAAAAACAACAAAAAATCATTAGGATTAGAACTTATTGCAGCATTAACAAAACAGATTGATGGCACAATGCAACTTATTAAAGAACCTGAAACAAAATATACTTTTGAATTTCAAAACATCATTTAATTTTTTGTATAATTTACTCTAATTAATCAAAAGGTTGTATTTTTGATAGATAAACGATGTGTGATGACAACTGATGAACTTTTCACTGAAATTTCCACTATAACAAAAAACAATTTTCAGTTTTTTCAATCTAGTATAAAAAAACTGAAAGACAATCAATTAAACTGGAAGCCGAATTCTCAATCATGGAGTATTGTTGAGGTTTTGGCACACTTAAATCAATACGCTAGTTACTATCATACCGTTTTTAACTCCAAAATTGAAAACACAAAATTTAAAGAACCAAAAGCACAATTCATTTCTTCTCCACTAGGAAAATCTGCCTGGAAATCAATGAAACTGGGAGGTGCTAACAATGTTAAAAGAAAATTTCAATCACCTAAATTATATAATCCTACACTTCATCCTGAACTAGTTAATCATGATGCAAATCTTAATTTTGAAAAACATCAATTAGAATTAATCGACATCATTGAAAAAGCTAAAACAGTAAATATCCAACGAGTTAAAATCCCTATTTCAATTTCAAAATTCATTCGATTAAAATTAGGCGATGCATTGCTTTTTGTTGTCTATCACAATGAACGTCATATTCAACAAATTAAAAATTTAATCGAACATAGAGCCTTTCCAACAAACTAATGACACAATTTGCTTTCTGTAGAGTTGCTATCTCACCAATTCGAGCTGAACAAAAAGATAGTTCTGAAATGGTAAGCCAATTACTTTTTGGCGAGATTGTAATCATATTAGACAAAATTGAAAATTGGATTTTTATCGAAACTCATCTGGATAAATACAAAGGTTGGATTGATGAAAAACAAATTGAATATATTTCAAAATCTGAAGCAGAAAGTTGGCTGAAAAACCAACAAATCATCACAAAAGAAACGAGCATAAAAACCTCAATTGGAACCATTCAATTAACTAAGGGTGCTTTTATTCATAAATCAACACCCAATGATTTTTCCATTGGAAATTTTAAAGTAAAAAGTAAAATTAAACGCTCTCAAACAAAACTTTTACCCTTTGCAAAATCTTTTTTAAATACTTCTTATTTGTGGGGTGGAAAAACCAATTACGGTATTGATTGCTCCGGTTTTACACAAATTGTTTTCAGAAACGAAGGCATTGAACTACCAAGAGATGCTTCACAACAGGTACAAAAAGGAGTTGCTACCAAGTTAAAGAATTCTACATCTGGTGATGTCGCTTTTTTTTCAAATGCAAATGGAAAAATTATTCATGTTGGTATATTGCTTTCAAAATCAAAAATAATTCACGCTAGTGGCAGAGTGAAAATAGATACCATCGACGAAAATGGAATATGGAGTGAGGAATTACAAAAATATTCCCACACATTACATTCAATCAAAAGAATGATTTAGAATTGATTTATATATTTGTTAAGACTATTATTAATTATTATTCTTTCGAGAATAATTTCAACACATAAAAAATGAATAGAGATACAGAAATTTTTGATTTAATATCAGAAGAAAAAAACAGACAATTACATGGGATCGAACTAATTGCTTCAGAAAATTTTGTGAGTGAACAAGTGATGAACGCAATGGGGTCTGTTTTAACAAACAAATATGCTGAAGGGCTACCGGGAAAAAGATATTATGGAGGATGTGAAGTTGTTGATAAAGTAGAACAATTGGCGATAGATAGATTGTGTAAATTATTTGGTGCTACTTGGGCTAATGTTCAACCACATTCAGGTGCACAAGCAAACGCAGCAGTATTTTTAGCTTGTTTGCAACCTGGTGATAAAATTCTAGGTTTTGATTTATCTCATGGAGGACATTTAACTCACGGTTCACCTGTTAACTTTTCTGGTAAACTTTATAAACCATTTTTCTACGGTGTTTCTAAAGAAACTGGACTAGTTGATTACAATTTAATGGAGGAAACTGCTCGTAGAGAACAACCAAAAATGATCATTTGTGGAGCTTCTGCATATTCAAGAGACTGGGATTACGCTAGAATTCGTAAAGTAGCGGATGAAATTGGAGCGTTAGTGTTGGCTGATATTTCTCACCCTGCTGGTTTAATTGCTGCAGGATTATTAAATGACCCACTTGAACATTGTCATATTGTAACGACTACGACACATAAAACGTTACGCGGACCAAGAGGAGGGGTAATTATGATGCGTACAAACTTTGATAATCCTTTTGGTTTAAAATGGAACAATGGTAATTTAAAATCTATGGGAGCATTATTAGATGCTGCTGTTTTCCCTGGAATTCAAGGTGGACCATTAGAACATGTTATCGCAGCTAAAGCGGTAGCTTTTGGGGAAGCACTAACACCTGAATATAAAAATTACATGAATCAAGTAAAAGCAAATGCTGCTCTTATGGCACAAGAGTTTGTAAATCTTGGTTATAATATTGTTTCGGGTGGAACCGACAACCATAGTATGTTACTTGATTTAAGAAACAAAGGAGTTACGGGTAAAGATGCAGAAAACAATTTAGTGAAAGCGGATATTACTGTTAATAAAAATATGGTACCTTTTGATACTGAAAGTCCTTTTGTTACTTCTGGAATTCGAATTGGAACACCTGCGATTACTTCGAGAGGAATTAAAGAATCAGAAATTAAAACAATTGTAGGATTAATCAATGAAGTATTAACTAACATTGGGAATGAAACCGTTCTAAATGAGGTTAAAATCAAAGTTAATGCACTTATGAAAGATTATCCTTTGTTTCAAATGTAATCAACAAAATACTATTTGAAGCCACCCTATCAGGTGGCTTTTTTTTGTTATTCAAATTATTATTGTTAGATTTACCTAACTTTTTAAATTTGAATTGTGAAATATTTGATAATATTACTATTCTTAATACTGACAACCTATAAGATAAAGGCACAAAACAATAATGATTCAATAAAAAAAGAGCTTAAAGAAATTGTGATTTCGGGAAACATCACAGGTATAAAAAAATCAGAAAGCATAATACCTGTCGAAAATATCTCTTGTACACATCTACAAAAAAATCCTACTCCTTCACTTTTTGAAAGTTTATCGATTATAAACGGAGTTAAACCACAAATAAATTGTAATGTCTGCAATACAGGTGATATCCATATAAACGGTATGGAAGGTCCTTACACATTAGTTCTAATTGATGGAATGCCTATCGTAAGTGGATTATCTTCTGTCTATGGGCTTTCCGGAATTCCAACAAGTTTAATTGAACGAGTTGAAATAATAAAAGGGCCTGCTTCAAGTCTTTATGGTTCAGATGCAATGGGAGGATTAATCAATGTAATCACAAAAAAACCAACAAAAAGCCCAAAATTCAGTTTAGAAAATATGAATACCAATTGGCTTGAATTTAATACAGATATAGGTTTCAAGGGAATAATAAAAGAAAAAACAACAATTTTAGGAGGTTTAAACCTGTTTAATTACAATGAAAAAATAGACAATAACAAGGATGGATTTACAGATATTCCAGTTCAAAACAGAATGTCTCTATTCACTAAATTTCAATTCAAACAAAAAGAAAAAAACGCAACTGAATTTGGATTAAGAGGTGTCATTGAAAATCGATGGGGAGGACAAATAAATTGGAGTGAACCTTGGGCAGGAAGTGATAGTATTTATGGTGAAAGTATAAAAACTAGAAGATTAGAACTGATTATGAAACATCAATTAATTAAAAAAAAGAAAGTCATATTTCAAGGATCATTTAATACACATAATCAATTTTCATTTTACGGAACAACTCCATATAATGCAATCCAAAACACTTTATTCTTACAACTTTTTGACACAAAAATCATTCAAGAAAAAAACTCAATATTATATGGTATTAGTTATAAATACATTAGCTATGATGATAACTCACCTTCGACAATGGATAGTACTGGAAAAATAAATAAACCTGCTATCACTAAACTTCCTGGCTTATTTGGTCAATACACATTTCAATTCAACACTATAATTTCTTCACTGATTGGTTATAGATACGACTATGAAGAAAATCATAAACATATTCATTCTCCAAGAATAGGGTTCAAATTCAAGATAAACCAAAAACAATCTTTACGATATAACTATGGAACAGGATTTAGAATCGTTAATTTATTTACGGAAGATCATGCTGCGTTATCTGGTGCTAGAAAAACTATTATCACAGAAAATCTTAATCCCGAAAGATCATATAACCACACTCTTCATTACACTTTTAATGACTCCATACTGAACGAACCAATAAATATAGAAACATCTTTATTCTACACGTATTTCAACAATAAAATCATTGGAGACTTCGATTCTAATCCCAAAGAAATAAGATACAAAAACTTAGATGGTTTCGCTATTTCAAAAGGCTTTTCAATAAATATCGATTATAACTACAAGGAGAAAATTAAAATCACCCTTGGAACAACTCTAATGGAAGTCTATTCAGTATCTGAAAAAATAAAACAAATTCAATTTCACGCACCCAAATATTCTGGAACATTTACATTTTCATATATTTTTAATAAAAACACATTTGACTTTACGGGTAATTGGAATGGCCCAATGCGATTACCTATACTTCCAAACGACTTCAGACCTGAATACTCACCTTGGTTTTGTATTATAAATTTACAACACACCTACACCAAAAATAAAATATCCATTCAATCTGGAATTAAAAACATTCTTAATTTCATTCCACAAGATCCAATAATGAGACCTTTTGACCCTTTTGATAAACAAACAAATAACCCAATAACTAACCCAAACAATTACACATTCGACCCAAGTTACAATTATGCTTCATTACAAGGTGTAAGATTGTTTTTAGGACTTAAATACAGAATAGATTAAATAAAAATCTTTACAAGCAAATAAAATCTTTTGAAGCTCTTATCTTTGGGTATGGAAAATACAATACATCAATTTAAAGAGGATATTTCATACATCGGTCTTCCATTAAAATTCACTTTCCCTTTTTATTACGAACCACACCCTTTGGCAATTATTGCAGCGAAAGAAATTCAACACAAACTTGAAAACCTAACCGATTTAGATCATAACTTCGGTTTGGACAATACAAAAAAAGGATTAATCATTGGTAAAATGTTTGGTATTTTAGTTGTAAAAACACCAAATGGAAAACTTGCCTATTTAGCGGCATTTTCAGGAAAACTTGGTAATGAAAACCATCATAATGGATTCGTTCCACCAGTATATGACCTTTTAGATACAAATGGTTTCTTTTTAGAAGAAGAACAAGAACTAAATCAACTAAAATCTGAAATTAAAAACAACAAACTATTAAGAGACGAAAAACGAAAAATCTTAACTGAGAATCAAAAAGAAGAACTTCAAGAGCTTAATAAACAAAGCATCAAAGAAAGCTATTTCTTGAAAGATCGAACTAATTTTTGGAAACTCAAAAAAAATGAAATTGAATTAAAAATAAATGATTTTGAAGATAAAATCACTGAATTAAAAACCGTAAGAAAAAATAAATCAGCTGCTTGTCAAAATAAAATCTTTGATCAATATACTTTTTTAAACGCACGAAAAGAATACCAGAGTTTAAACCAACTTTTTCAGGAAAGACTAAAAATCACTCCTCCAGCAGGAGCAGGTGAATGTGCAGCTCCAAAATTATTACATTTTGCTTATGCTAATGATTTGAAACCAATTTGTATGGCTGAATTTTGGTGGGGAGCCTCCCCTGCTTCTGAAATTCGTAAACACAAACAGTTTTATCCAGCATGTAAAGGTAAATGTGAACCTATTTTAGCTCATATGCTTGAGGGATTAGAGGTTGATGAAAATCCAATGTTAATTAATCCTGCTGAAAACAAATCACTGCCAATAATTTTCGAAGACCAAGATATCATTATAGTTAATAAACCTGCGGAATTTTTATCTGTACCTGGAAAAAACATTACAGATTCCGTTTACAGTAGAATTAAAACTTTATATCCGGAAGCAACAGGGCCTCTTATCGTTCACAGATTAGACATGTCTACCTCTGGCATAATGATTCTAGCAAAAACTGTAAAAGCTTACCATAATCTACAACGACAATTTTTAAAACGTCAAGTTAAAAAAAGATATATAGCTTTATTAGATTCTGTTATTAAAATTAAAAAAGGAGTCATTGAATTGCCTTTGCGAGTGGATTTAGATGATCGACCAAGACAAATTGTATGCTATGAACATGGAAAACATGCAAAAACAGAATTTGAAGAAATTGAGATAGTGAACAATAAATCCAAAGTATATTTTTATCCAATTACAGGAAGAACACACCAATTAAGAGTACATGCTTCTCACCCTAAAGGTTTAAATTCACCTATAAAAGGAGACGATTTATATGGAAACAAATCAAATAGACTACATTTACACGCAGAGCAAATTACCTTTAGACACCCAAGTTCAAACGAATTTATGACATTTCGGGTAGAGGAAGAATTCTAATTATTTCTGATTTACACTACCTGAGCCTATAATTTCTTGATGAATTTTAGGATGTCCCATATAAGTAACATTTCCAGAACCAACAATTTCTACATGTAATTGTTCAACCTCACCTAATTCAACATTACCAGAACCATTAACTTCAAGTTTAGCATGTGAAATATGAAATTTTTCAAGATTAATATCTCCTGAACCATTTAATTCACTAACAACTGAATGTATTACTTCTGAATTTTCTTTAGCTAAAAAAGAACCTGAGCCATTAATTTCGATTTGCAAATGTTTAATATGATTTAAATTAGCTACATCAAATTCTGAAGATCCATTATTAACAAATTGTAATCGATCTTCATTCTTCCAGGAATTTATAACAAATTTTCCTGCTCCATTTAATTCAATTTTTTGAATACTAGGAACAGAAATAATAAACTTTAAAGGATCAGTATGCACTAAATTCCTTTTAAATTTTATGATCATGTGACTATTTGATACAGAAACATCTAGTAAATCAACAATGTTTTTTTGACCAACAACTTGAACATATAATGAATCACTTTGAATCAATTCAACATCTGAATTTACATCAATCTCTAAGTACCTAAACATATCTACATTGAAATTTTTAGTGATAGCTTCACCTACTCCTTCAATTTTAAGATCTTCTTTAGAGTTAACAAAAACACTACATGAAGTTAGAAACACAACTAGTCCTAGACAGAAAAAACGGGAAAATTTCATATTCTTAAAAAAGTAATCTCTTTATTAAAATATAAGCTACGACAAAAGCCCCAAATAAAATACCTGCTATTTTCCAATCATAATATCCCATAAAAACAAGTGCTACATCTAAGATAGCAACAGCAACATAAATTAATCGTTTAATCATTTATTTACAATTTAAATTAAAATCCAGCGAAGGATTTATCAAAATTCAACGGAACTTTAATAAAAGATCCAGGACAAAAATAATTAGTATTATTAATTCTTCGATATCTAAAATCAAAGCCTAAAATAAAAGCTGCCCAAATCGAACTCTGAAAACCAAATCGTGGATCTTCCTTGGAAAATTCTACTACAGGACCAGCTGACAAACCTATTAAGGCACCTGTCTGTAATTCCGAATACACTCTGAATTTTCCTTTTTCAAACTCTATACCTATATCAGCACTAGGAGGTAAATTAAAATCAGAATTTAAAAGCCAAGCAGAAGCTTCTAGTCCAAAACTAATATTATGTTCTTCGTTACCTATATTTAGATGAAAAGTTGGTCCAGCAAAAAAAGTGGGGGTTGAATTGCTTTGAGCTGAAATATTGAAAAAATATAAAACACAAAAAATGTATAACAACAAAATACTTTTCATAGTTCATAATAAAAAAACAAAAATAAAATAATAAGTTAAAATCATTCTAGATTTGGGATTGGAATTACATGATTATCTTTTAATTTTGTATTCCACAAAAATCAACCAATGAACTTTACTTCACAATTAAAACATCCAGTTTTTAAAGTTGTCGCTCAAATCTGTGAGGAACATCAACTCGAAGCTTATGTTATTGGTGGTTTTGTTCGCGATTTATTATTAAAAAGACCTTCCAAAGATATAGATATTGTTGTCGTTGGAAGTGGAATTGAATTAGCAGAACAAACAGCAAAAACCCTTAGAGTAAAGCACGTATCTGTCTTTAAAACATATGGTACAGCTCATTTTAAATACAAAGATATTGATGTAGAATTTGTTGGTGCTAGAAAAGAATCATATAGTGAAAACTCTAGAAATCCTTCTATTAAATCCGGAACAATTAAAGATGATCAACTTAGAAGAGATTTTACAATTAACGCATTGGCAATAAGTTTACAAAAACATAATTTTGGTGAATTAATAGATCCGTTTGATGGAGTTACTGATCTTAATCAGGGAATTATTCGAACTCCCCTTGATCCAGTTCAAACATATATAGATGACCCTTTAAGGATGTTAAGAGCGATAAGATTCGCAACGCAATTAGATTTTAAAATAGAGTTCAATAGTCTTGAAGCTATTCTAAATAATTCCGATCGATTAAAAATTATAACTCAAGAAAGAATTTCAGAAGAACTTAACAAGATTATACTTTCTAAAGAACCCTCAAGAGGATTTAAACTTTTGGAAAGCACAAAATTACTTCATCAATTCTTTCCAGAAATGATTGCTTTAAAAGGAGTCGAAACCATAAATGGAAAATCACACAAAGACAATTTCTATCATACGCTGGAAGTATTAGACAATATTTCGAAAAACACAAATAATTTATGGTTGAGATGGTCAGCTATAATGCATGACATCGCTAAACCAAATACAAAACGGTTTGAACCAGAACACGGCTGGACATTTCATGGGCACGAAGATTTAGGAGCTAGATTTGTACCAAGAATTTTCAAACGTTTAAAATTACCTTTAGACCATAAAATGAAATATGTTCAAAAGCTAGTTCGCTTACATTTGAGACCTATAGCTTTAGTAAAAGGACATGTTACAGATTCTGCAGTGAGACGGTTACTTTTCGAAGCAGGTGATGATATCGACGATTTAATGACTTTGTGTAATGCAGATGTTACCTCTAAAAATGATTTTAAAGTTGCCAAATTCAGGAAAAACTTTGAATTAGTTTCTCAAAAATTAAAAGATGTTGAAGCAAAAGATAAAATCAGAAACTTTCAACCTCCTGTAACTGGTGAAATTATAATGTCTACATTTAATTTGGGACCTTGTGCGGAAATTGGAATCATCAAATCCAAAATCAAAGATGCTATTTTGGAAGGAATTATAGAAAATGATTACGATCAAGCTTTCAATTATATGCTTGAAATAGCTAAAGAAATAGGCATAAACAAATAAATTAATTAACTTTATCAAAATCAAATCCATAACCAATGGGAGCATTAAAATTTAGAGTACTACTTGATTCTGAAAAAGATAAAGAAATCTTTAGAGATATAATTATAGACGAAAACGATAACTTTGAAAGTTTATTTCAGTATATAATGAAATCATTTAACTTTCAAGGGGAAGAAATGGCTTCATTTTATATGTCCAATGATGATTGGGATAAAGGACATGAAATTAGCTTAGTTGATATCAATTATGGAGATGAAGCTATAGATGAAAAAGCATCGGTAATGTCTCAAGCAAAAATTTCAGATTTTATAGAAGTAGAAGACCAAAAAATTATTTTGGTTTATGATTTTATGAGAATGTGGATATTCCTTTTGGAGTTGGTTGAACGAATTGATAGAAATATAAAAATACCTGAAGTTGCTTTATCTGTAGGGATGGCACCACCAGAAGATTCTAAAAATCCTACTTTCGAAGAAGAAGATAATCAATATTTTGATGAAGATGAATTTGAAGAGGATGATGAGTTTGGATTCGATGAATTCGAAGATGGATACGATGATTCTGATTATTCTAACTATGACGATTACTAAAAATGACTGAACAAAAATTTGGAGATCCAATTGGTAAAGCTATTTTGGATTACGCAAAAACTAAAAAACCAGACGATATTATCGTTTCTTCTGATATTTGTGAAGATGATATAATTCCAATTGAGGTTTTATTTCGTAACGAAGACGAAATGCCTGAATTAGAAATTGCAGCATTAAATGAAGCTAAAGGTAAAATTTTAGACGTAGGAGCTGGTGCTGGTGCACATGCATCATACTTAAAAAATCTAGGTAAAGATGTAACTGCCATTGATATAAGTCAGGGAGCAGTAGAATTTATGCTTACACAAGGTTTAAACGCAAAAAAAGCAAACTTTTATAATTTAAAAGACGAAAAATATGATACCATTTTGATGTTAATGAATGGTATTGGTATTGCAGGTAAACTATCTAACTTAGAAAACACCCTTAAACAAGCAAAAAACTTATTAAATAACGGAGGTAGTTTGTTATGTGACTCATCTGATATAAAATACCTTTATGAAGATGAAGACGGATCCATGTGGGTGAATTTGAATACAGAATATTATGGAAATTTCCGTTTCCAAATGAAGTATAAAAAGGAAAAAGGCCCTTGGTTTGATTGGTTATATGTAGATTTCGATTCTCTTTTTAATGCAGCTAAAAATGTCGGATTGAGATGCCGAAGAATTTACGATAACGAAGATCATTATCTTGCCGAATTGACTCGCATTGATTAACATCATGACTAAACAACCAATAATATTAGTAGGTACTATATTAATAGCTCTATTGGTTGTTTATGCTTTTTCAAAAAAAAAGAAACCCAAAGAAAATCTACTTTGGGAAATTAGTTCAAATAAATCAAACGAGAAATCGTATCTTTTTGGTACAATACATTTGATTGAGAAGGAATTTTTCAAACTTCCAGAAAAGCTTAAACAAAAAATTTTAGCCTCTGATCAAGTTATATTTGAAATTCCGTATCCAAATAATACAGATCTCAAAAAATGGTTGTTATTACCAGAAAATGAAAATCTTTTTTCGTTATTTACAGAGGAAGAAAAATCAAAAATGTTTACCTGGGCTCATTTAAATTTAAAAATGACCCCAGCTGAATTTCAAGAAAGCTACAAACAATTCAAACCTTTTGTTCTTGCACAAACCATTACCCAAGCCTCATTTTTAGACAATACAATTTCATACGAACAAGAAATTTTCAAACTCATTAAGAACAAAAGCATTAAAATTGCAGGATTAGAATCTGCAGATGAGCAACTTAACATCTTAAATCAACAACCTATCGAAAAACAGAAAAAATATATTTTACAAGCGATAGACTCTTTCGAAGTAAATACTAAGACTTTAAAAGAAGTACAATTAGCATACAAAGCACAAGATTTACAAAAAATAAATCAATGGATTAATAAAGAAATATCCACTTTTGACTTTTCCTCCACTGCACTTCTTGATAATAGAAATCTAAAATGGTTACCAAAGATCATTGAACACATAGACAATTCATCCACTTTTATTGCAGTTGGAGCGGGTCATTTATCGGGAGAAAATGGTTTAATTCAATTACTAAAAAACAAAGGATATAAAGTAAAATCAATTTATTTAAAATGAAACAATTTTATAGTAAAACACTTATCTTAATTTTCATCACACTAGGACTAATCAGTTCTTGTAAAACCTATTCCGAAGATGATCATCAAAATTTTGATAAAACAATTCAAAAGTTTCTAACCAAAAACAACTTAAAGGGATTTGAAAAATCTGAATCAGGAATGTATTATAAAATATTGGATGAAGGTAAAGGAGAAAATATTCGATTGACAGATGAAGTAACTTTCAATTATCAAGGAAAATTATTAAATGGTAAAATTTTTGATGGTGAACATAGAAAAAACCCTATTACATTCCAAATGAAAGATTTAATTCAAGGTTGGAAAGAAGGAATGCTATATTTAAAACCAGGAGGAAAAATGAAAATGGTTCTTCCACCCTATTTAGGATATGGAGATTATCAATTAGAGAATATTCCACCACATTCTATTTTGTATTTCGAAATAGAAGTAATAAAAGTAAATTAGTTTTTTTTTGATTTTTGAATAGACTTTATAATCGATTTAAAACAAAAAAACACCATTTTTGTAATGTATAATTAAAGAAATAATTTTACTATGAAACATAATTTTGGCGCAGGTCCGTGCATATTACCACAAGATGTTTTCAAACAAGCATCTGAAGCAGTTTTAGATTTTAATGGACTTTCTATTTTAGAAGTTTCCCACAGACATAAAGACTTTGTAACCGTTATGGATGAAGCTTTGGATTTAGTTAAAAAAGCTTTAAATGTCCCTCAAGGATATTCCGTAGCTTATTTACAAGGTGGGGCAACACTAGGATTCACCATTGCCGCATTAACAATGATGCGTGAAAATAAAAAAGCAGGTTATTTAAATACGGGTACTTGGGCAAGTGGAGCAATTAAAGAAGCAAAAAAAGTTGGTGTTGAAGTTAATGTATTAGCTTCTTCTGAAGACAAAGGATTTACTTATATTCCAAAAACGTATGAAATTCCTCAAGGTTTAGATTATTTTCATTATACTTCAAACAATACCATTTACGGCACACAATTCCACGAAGTTCCAAAAACAAACATGCCATTAGTATGTGATATGTCATCAGATATTTTCTCAAAAGAAATAAATGTATCTGATTTTGATTTAATCTATGCTGGAGCACAAAAGAACTTAGGACCTGCAGGAGCTACTCTATATATAGTCAAAGATGAAGTGTTGGGGAAATCAACATCACCATTTTTACCTACCTACTTAGATTTAAAACAACATATCGATAAAGAATCAATGTTGAATACACCTCCTGTATTTTCTGTTTATGTTGCTATGTTGAATTTAAAACATTTATTAGCTAATGGAGGTGTAAAAGCAAAAGAAGCTGAAAACAATGCTAAAGCTGCATTATTATATAACGAAATTGATACAAATCCTTTATTCTACGGAACAGTTTCTCAAGAAGATCGTTCTAAAATGAATGTAACTTTTAAATTAAACGACGAATCATTATCTGAAGCTTTTGATAAATCTTGGAAAGAAGCCGGAATAGTAGGCTTACCGGGACATAGATCAGTTGGTGGATATAGAGCATCACTATACAATGCATTACCGTTATCCAGTGTTCAAGTATTAGTGGATGTAATGAAAGAATTTGCAGTTAAAAACGGATAAACTTTTTTATATGAAAATATTAGCAAACGACGGTATTTCTGAAGAAGGAAAAAAAGCTTTAGAACAAGCTGGTTATATTGTAATTACCGATAAAGTTGATCAAAACGAACTAGCTTCAAAAATTAACGCAGAAAATTACGAAATTGTATTAGTAAGAAGTGCAACAACTGTTAGAAAAGAAGTTATTGACGCTTGTCCTGGATTAAAATTAATCGGTCGTGGTGGTGTAGGAATGGATAATATTGATGTTGCTTATGCTCGTGAAAAAGGGTTGAAAGTAATAAACACCCCAGCATCCTCTTCTCAATCAGTAGCTGAATTAGTGATGGGGCAATTATTTTCAATTTCAAGATTTCTTCATGATTCCTATAAAAATATGGAGAATGGAGATTTTAATACTTTGAAAAAAAATTATGCTAAAGGAGTTGAATTAAGAGGTAAAACCCTTGGTATTATCGGTTTCGGTAGAATTGGTCAATCCTTAGCATCTTACGCATTAGCAATCGGAATGAATGTGAAAGCGTTGGAATTAGAACCGAGAGAAGTTGAATTAACCCTTGCTGAAATTCCTGGATATGGATCTCCTAAAGTGAAAATTCAAGTTGAAAATAATTGGACAAAAGTAATCCCTCATTGTGATTTTATTTCTGTTCATGTTCCTAAACAACCAAATGGAGATGCTGTTATTGGAGAAAAGGAATTCGAAATAATGAAAAAAGGTGTTCGATTAGTAAATGCAGCTCGAGGTGGTGTAATCAATGAAGAAGCACTAATTAATGCTATTGAATCTGGAAAAGTTTCTTTTGCTGCATTAGACGTATTTGAAAACGAACCTAATCCTAATAAATCTTTATTAAATCATTCTAAAATAGCTACAACTCCTCACATTGGAGCAGCAACTTTAGAAGCACAAGATAGAATTGGTTTAGAATTAGCCAATCAAATAATTGAAACCTTCGGTAAAAAGTAAGCAATAATAAAAAAGCAGAATTGAAATTAATCGATTCTGCTTTTTTCTTTTAAAACTTTCTTACTGCTCGGACAAACTGAGTAGACGACTTACTAGCTTCGCCATAATTCCCTCCTAAAAAACCATATCTCAAAGCATTATTTGCATCCTTTTGTGTAGAAGACCAATAATATCCTATTGAAAACTTTTCTTTATCCGTTTCTTTTAAGTTTTTATAAATCAATTCTAAGTCTCCGTAGCTTGGTAAAAACCAATCATCATAAATACCATATTTATAATCTGAACACAATCCTGCTGCACCAGAATTTCCACATGTGGCTAATATTGCTTCTGAATTATCTTTACCTGCACCTAGATTTTTATTTACTGCACCGATTACGTTTGATTGACAGGCCCAATTAGTCCCATTGCCTAAATCATCGTTCGAAACTAATAATCCACCACCATTCATAGGTTCAATATAAAAAATTATCCCTCCTTTATAACTCATTCCTATGTAAAGCTTACCAACCATCGTTCTAAATGAAATCTCTTTTCCATATGTAGTACCCTCACTATTAGTTGCATAACTCCTAAAATAATATAAAGTATTCGGTAATAAATTTGTCATTTTTGATACATACTCTCCCATTCCAATTCCATCAGAAGTTTTATTATCATTTATGGTAGGATTAGAAAAAGAAGCCCAACATACGCCTCTTTCAATAATTTGACCACCACCAGCATAAGTAACTTCAGAACTACAAATTGCATAGTTAGAATCTATTTCTAAGATTTCATTAGTATGAACTTTTGGTTTTGACTTCTCTATTTTGATTACTATTTCACTTCCGTAACTTACTCCAAAAGTATTTACCGCATAGGATTTTATATAATATTGAGTACTAAAATCAAAAGAAAACTGATTTGAAAAAATATCAGTATTTGAACTATTTACAATTTTATTATCAGACAAAGAAGGCCCTCCTTTTAAATTCCATACAAATCCTTTTTCAGAAATTGAAGAACCTCCAGGATGCATTAACTCAGCATTAAGATTAAGAGTTCTATTTAGAGTATCTACATTTGAATATTCATAAGTGTAAATAATTGGAATCGTTGATGATACCAAAGCTGGAGTATAAAAAACTTGTTCATTTCCGTAAGTTATACCCGCACTATGTTTTGCATAAGCTCGAATATAATAAGTGGTTTTATGTTTTAATGAATTAATTTTACTAGTAAAGGATGCTTTTCCTGAACCATCAACGGTATAGTTATTCGTTCCTAAAACTGGTCCTGTTGAAGTTCCCCAACATACACCATAGGATAAAATAGTCTCACCTCCATCATCTGTAATTTCACCACCACAAATGGCATTTGTAGAAGTAATTGATGAGACAGAATTTGTAATAATCTTTACTTGATGTTTTTTACAAGATATAAAAAACAAAAAACTTAATATTAAAAGAAAATATTTAAATAAATATTTAATCATCTTTATAAATTATAAGTATAAATAT
>JBILUY010000184.1:0-5150 GCA_044370735.1 Crocinitomicaceae bacterium
CAGACATATTACGTTCTGTAACGGTCTCTATATTAAAAGGAACTTTCTTTTCTTCGCTGTAATTCAAACCATAAGCATAGCTTGTATATTGAAACCATTTAGAATGCGTACTCATGTAATTCATAAAGACAATTAACAAAATCACAACAGCACTAGTCCAATAATAAAACCAAGAACGTAACGCACTGAATAACATTAAAATAATCGTTATCAACATCACCAAACTCATCGCAGCAGGAATACTTAACATAGAAGTATCTCGAAATATTCCTAATAAAATAAAAGTTAAAACAGTAACAATTTCAAAAAGAGAGGAATTGATTTTAGTTTTGGAAAACACCTTTTTTAATAACTCTTTATCATAATGATCTATTGATCTACTTCGCCTCCAAACAAAAAACGAAGACATATAGATGTAAGTTCTATTCTTTTTATATTTAAAATAACCGACAAAATCTTCATTTTTATGTAATAATGAGTTTTTACTTTCTAATGAATAATCATCTTTTTGAGCTCCTAATAGTTTATTTATATCGCGATTTACTGGAAAGAAATACATTAGAGAAAGTAAAATAAACAACATATATCCTCCAACATAGGAAAAAACGTATTGATATATTTCCAAATTATCTGAAAACTCTTCCGTTCGTTGAAACTCAATAAAACGATTGATAAAGAATATATTAAATATGATTGGTAAAATCGAATTATTTAACGAAAAACGCAAAAAGGGACGAGATAAAGTAGCTAAAAATGGGTATTTATTACCCAATTTCATATAACTATAGGTGTTAAAAGCAACATTAAATCCACCCAATGCAAAACCGATCAAACCAAATGATATCCAACTAATTTCACCATTGTATTCAGGAGAATAAAATAAAAAAGGAATACCATAATTAAATCCTATTTTATCCGTAACAATTAGAAATAAAAACACCCAAAATGAAAGTGCAAAAAGATTATACTTCAAATGACCAAAAATCAATTGAAGGGGAAAAAATGATCGTAAAAATAAAAGTATGTAACGAATGTATTTAACCAAAGTAATCCTCTTTGATGTAAATATAAGTATTTCTTACTATTTATGATTCAACTCTGCTACTTTTTGTTCAAACCACAACCACAAAGCATCATTTGGAACTGGAGCTTCTACTGTTATTTCCTCTTTGGATGTTGGATGAGTTATGGTTAATCTGCGTGCATGCAGATGGATTGAGCCATCCGGATTGGAACGTTTTGCCCCGTATTTTAAATCTCCTTTGATGACACAACCAATATGTGCTAATTGAGTTCTAATTTGATGATGTCGGCCTGTTTCTAAACTTACCTCTAACAAATGATATTTATCTGAAGAACAAAGTAATCGATATTGAAGAATAGCTTTTTTAGCATCTTTACCCTCTTCTTTAACTACATACGATTTGTTTTGTTTTTCATTTTTTCGAAGTAAGTTTTCTAAACGATCCGTATTTTTTTGTGGTTTATTTTCCACCACAGCCCAATACACTTTATTTGTTTCTTTCCCCCTAAATTGTTCATTTAATCGAGAAAGTGCCTTACTTGTTTTAGCAAAAACAACCGCTCCACTTGTAGGGCGATCTAAACGATGAACAACACCACAAAAAACATTCCCAGGTTTGTCGTATTTCTCTTTTAAAAAGTTCTTGATTTTATCAGGTAAAGTTTCGTCTCCCGTTTTGTCCCCTTGTACGATGTCAGATGGCTTTTTATTGACTACAATCACATGATTGTCTTCATATAACACTTCGATGGATGGGAGTTGATTTGAACCTTGAATCATAGCCTAGAGAAAAGTTGAGAGTAGAAAGTAGAAAGTGTAAAGTAGAAAGTTAAAAGAGAAAAGTAGAATCTATAATTCATAAATTACACACACTTTCTAACTCTATACTTTTATCTTTTTACTATGTTAGTATTGTTCGTTTTGGTTTGGGAAATCACCTGATTTCACGTCAGAAATATATTGCTGGAATGAGTTATGCATTTGCTCATACAAGTTATTATACTTTCTTAAAAAACGAGGTTTGAATTCATTATTAATCCCTAACATATCATGAACTACTAACACTTGTCCATCTACACCGTTTCCAGCTCCAATTCCGATAATTGGAATTTTAACCTCTTTTGCTACTTGTTCCGCTAATTTTGCAGGAATTTTCTCCAATACAATAGCAAAACAACCTACTGATTCTAACAATTTAGCATCATGAATTAATCGATTTGCCTCTTCCTCTTCTTTTGCACGCACAACATAAGTACCAAATTTGTAAATCGATTGAGGCGTTAATCCTAAATGCCCCATCACAGGAATACCAGCAGTTAATATACGTTTAATTGATTCAATAATTTCTTCCCCTCCTTCCATTTTCACGGCATGTCCACCCGTCTCCTTCATGATGCGAATTGCATTAGAAAGCGCTTCTTTCGAGTTTCCTTGATAAGATCCAAAAGGCATATCTACGACTACTAAAGCTCTTTCAACAGCACGAACAACAGAAGACGCATGGTAAATCATCTGATCTAACGTAATAGGTAAAGTTGTTTCATGTCCTGCCATCACATTGGATGCAGAGTCACCAACTAAAATCACATCAATTCCAGAAGCGTCGATAATACGAGCCATAGAATAATCATACCCTGTAAGCATTGAAATTTTTTCGCCTCTGTTCTTCATTTCCTGAAGTACGTGCGTTGTTACCTTTTTTACATCTTTGTGAACAGACATAGTGAAATCAATTAATCAGTATGTAAAAATAATCAATTATCTATTGTAACGAAATTCTGAAACTATTTTGAAGAAATTCCCGTACTAGTATCTCGGAACAGAGGTATCAATTAATCGTGAAAAAGTATCAATTCCACCTTTTACAGACACAATATTCATAGACGGAAATTGTGCTTTTAAAAAGCGAAGAGCATGCATACTTCTTACTCCATGATGACACAATAAAACCAATGTGTTACCGAGTTCAAAATCGGAAAATCTATCCGGAATAGAATTCAATGGATAGTTTAATCCACCTATATTACAAATTTGATATTCAAATTCTTCACGTACATCAACTAAAGTAAAATCTAGTTTTTTATCTATAAACTCTTTTAATTCAAATACATCAATTTCTTCTTTTTCATTTCCGACCTGACACGATTCTAATTCATCAACCTGAAAATCTTCAACTTGTAAATTTTCTTGATTCGATCTAAACTTTACTAACCTTTGACTCATTGTTAAGGTATCCAACACCCAAAGTTTCCCCTTTAAAACTTCTCCAAATCCAACTATTAATTTTACCACTTCATTTGCTTGAACCGTACCAATTACACCAGGTAAAGTTCCAATCACACCGATGGTATTACAGTCTGGAGAATCTGTTGGAATATCTGGAAAAAGACAACGATAGGTTGGACCAACCTCTCCATCAAACACACTCACCTGTCCTTCAAATTTTAAAATAGATCCAAAAACCCATTTCTTTTTTAGGATAACACAAGCGTCATTTACTAAATAACGTGTAGCGAAATTATCACAACCATCAACGATAACATCATATTTACCGATGATTTCTAATGCATTTTGTTTATCTATTGAATAAGGATAGGTTTCAATAATTGAGTCAGAATTTTGAGAAAGTAACCTTCTTTTGGCTGCATCTACTTTTAGCATTCCAACCTCATCTTCTGTATACAAGATTTGTCTTTGTAAGTTAGATATAGAAACGGTATCACCATCAATAATACCTAAAGTCCCAACTCCAACCGCATTCAAATATTGTAAAATAGGACAACCTAAACCGCCTGCTCCAATGACTAATACACGAGCATTTTTTAGTTTTTCTTGACCTTCTAAACCAATTTCAGGAAGAATCGTTTGACGATTATATCTCATATTTATTCCAAGGTAACCCCGAGTAATTTATGGGTATTAATGTATTTTAATTGTTCATCAGTGAGTAGTATAAAATCTAACATCTCTTCCTCATCATAACTAATAAAGTAAAATTTATATTTATGGCCATTCTCTTCAAGAATTTGGTTCACAAAGCCTAAAAACTTTTCTTTTGAATTGTTACCTAACCAGAAATCTTTTTCCTTGTCTTTATACGTATATTTTTTACCATTTACTTTAAATGTAACTTTAATGTCTTTTTTCTTTTCATCAAAGTAATTATCCTTATAGTTTGTAAATTGAAAACTATGATTTGACAATGAATCTACAAACTTTAAAAAGTCTATATACGAATTGGATTCCTCAGAATAATAGGAATAAGAATGTAGTATATTTGGAAACCTCTGAACAACTGACAATTGATTATCAGCTCCATATTCAATCGATTTAGTTTTTAAATCTTGAAATTCGGCTTCAGAAATATGTTTAAACAAACCTACCTTTTTTAGATGTTCGATTAAATCAACGATTGACTTATCACTCATTCGAGGAAAGTAATTCTCCCAATAAAAATCAAAAAAAGAATACCCCTTATAATCTTCACCAATTTCTTGATTCTCTTTTAATGCGATAATTGAAATTGTGTCTGAAAACTCGGATTTATCCCCAAAATTCACAAATTTCAATCTATAAGGAGAGCCAATATCAGAGAGTACATGATTAAAAATTTTATAATAATCTCCTCTTTCTAATTTACTAACATAAATATCGATGGAATCGGAAATGTTTCGTAAAAAATAGGTGTCATATCTATATTTTTTGCCATTTACTCGAAAACTAATTTCAAGATCATAATATTCCTGTTCTTCATTCCAGTATTCCTCATCTTTGATCGTTTTAAAATTGAAATCTGTAAAGTTTAACTCCGGTAAAATCGAAGCAGTTCTTCTATAAATTTGTTCCACAAAATCGATAGGTTCTTTTCCATACTTATTGAAATAAATCTGAACTGTTTTATCACAATAGGAAATAAAATCAAACTCATTTTTTATTTTATGTTTGTTTATAGCTTCCAACAAATTTGTTTTTTTTGTCTCTACAATTCCTTTAGAAATCAAATAATTTGCAAAATTATTTAAGTAGTAAGGATTTGAAATTAAATTTTCCTCTGTTAGACTTACTAATCGATCGATAACAAGGAATTTTGTTGTGTAAATCATCGAATCAATATCTCTATTGATCT
>JBILUY010000136.1:0-7261 GCA_044370735.1 Crocinitomicaceae bacterium
GGAGCACCTTTAGGGGCTATAGTAAAAAAAGGTGGATTTGGAGCTCCGGTTGTCATAGCCTGTCTACTATTTATGATATATTTCGTATTAACGGAAGTTGGAGAAGGGCTTTGTTCATCTGGTAAAACTTCACCTTTTACAGGAATGTGGTTAGCTACCTTTGTGCTATCACCAGTTGCTTTATTACTTATGAGAAGTGCTGCAAACGATTCTAAAGTATTTGATAAGGATTCTTGGGTAAAAGCATTTAGAAAAAGAAAAAAATGAAAACATTATATGTTACAATTAAACCCATATACCCTATTGTTGATGGTGGTTGTGCTGCGATGTCCTCATTTTTAAATCATTTATTCGAAATTTATGATCAAGTTGATCATTTAACCATAGAAACACATAAGCATCCCTTTTCCAAAGAAAATTATCCTTTTAAAAATCAAGATAAATTTTCTGTAAACTCTATTTTTATCAATACAAAAACTTCATTCATAGACGCTTTTCTTAATCTTTTTTCAAAATCTTCCTATAACGTAATTCGTTTTTATTCTTTTGATTTTGAACAAAAATTAATTAGCTTATTACAAAATTCATACGATACAATTTTTCTTGAAAGCATATTTTTACTACCCTATTTAAAAACAATTCAAAAAAATACATCTGCAAAAATTATTCTAAGAGCACCAAATGTAGAATTCAAAATTTGGCAAAACCACACTGAAAATACAAAACAGCCACTAAAAAAATGGTATTTAAATCAATTAACTAAAAAATTAAAAAAATTTGAGATAGAACACCTGAAATTAGTCGATGGCATCCTTACTATTACAAATAATGATGCAGCTGTTATCCGAGAATTCACTCCAACTACCCCTATTTTAAATCTTCCTTTTTCTATAATACCAGAACCGAATTCTTCTTTACTACAAAATGAATATTTTTTTATTGGTGCATATAATTGGCAACCAAATTTAGAAGCTGTAGATTATTTATTAAAATCTCTTTTTCCTTTCATTTTAAAACAGAATCCAACATCTAAGTTGCACATCGCAGGAACTTATATGCCAGATTATATCTACGATTTTCAGTCTGAAAATATTTTGATCCATGGTAAAGTTGAAAGTGTAAAAGATTTTATGAAATCACATGGAATCCTTCTTGCTCCAATTTCTTCCGGATCAGGAGTTAGAATCAAAATCTTAGAAGCCCTTTCATTTGGAATACCTGTTATTGGATCAAGAATTGCTATCCAAGGAATAAACAGCAAAGCCTGTTTTGAAGCGGAAACAAATGAAGAATATATTAATATTATAAATGAATTAAACAACTCAAATATAATTGATATTCAAAATGAAGCAATCAGTTACATAAATAAAAACTACAATCCTAGTATTTTAGAAAAAAACCTACATGAATTCGTCAAAAACTGCTAAACCATCTTTAGTTATTTTATTATCACGATTTCCTTACCCACTAGAAAAAGGTGATAAATTAAGAGCGTACCATCAAATTGTAGGGTTATCTAACCATTTCTCAATTACATTAATTTGTATTACCGATGTTCAAGTAAGTACTCAAGACGAGAATGTTCTAAAAAAATATTGTAACGATATCCATATTTTTAAACTTAATAAAATCATACAATTACTAAATTTATCACTTTGTATATTTTCAGAAAAACCATTTCAAGTCGCCTATTTTTGGCAATATCACATACATCGAAAAATTCAGAAAATTATTTATAAGAAAAAACCTGAATTTATTTATGCTCAACTTATAAGAACAACAGAATATATAAAAAACTACCACCAATGTCCCAAAACAATTGACTACATGGATGTATTCTCTATGGGAATTGAACGTAGAATCAATACTCAACCATGGTATTTAAAATCACTTTTCAAACAAGAATACCAACGATTAAAAAACTACGAAAGACATATTTTTGATTATTTTGAGGAACACCTAATTATATCTGAACAAGATAGATCATTTATTATACACCCTAAATCTAAAGAAATAAAAGTTTTAAAAAATGGAATTTCTGAACACTTTTTTATAGACAATCAAATAGATAAAAAATACGATCTGGTATTTACAGGAAATATGAGTTACCCTCCAAACATAGCAGCAAGTAACTTTATAATTAAAGAAATTTTACCAAAACTAAATAATTCATTTTCACTTTTAATTTCAGGTGTAAATCCACCAAAATCTTTATTAAAGTATCACTCTAATAAAATTAACATAAGTGGTTGGATTGAAGACATTAGAGAAAGCTATTTAAAATCAAAAATTTTCGTTGCACCTATGTTCTTGGGTACAGGTTTACAAAATAAATTATTAGAAGCAATGGCTCTTGGTGTACCATGTATCACAACAACTATGGCTAATACTGCTTTAGGAGCAGTTCCTGAAAAATCAATTTTAATCGCTGATAATAGTGAAGAATTTACAAATCAAATTAATCGATTAATACAAGATGAAGAACTTTACAAAACGATTAAAAAGGAAGGACAAGAGTTTGTTAAAAATAATTTTTCATGGGAATTACTTAATGAACAATTACATACTTTAATCGTTAATTCAAGAAATAAATACTGAATTGAGAGAAATCATTTTTCTCCAAAATTTTATATGTAAATTTACATTCCTTTCAATTAATTGGCACTAATGAGTAGAACATTAAACACGATTGAAGAAGCAATCGAAGATATTAAAGCAGGTAAAGTTATCATTGTAGTAGATGATGAGGATAGAGAAAATGAAGGTGACTTTTTAACAGCTGCAAGAAATGCAACTCCTGAGTTGATTAATTTCATGGCTACACATGGTCGTGGATTAATCTGTGCTCCTTTAATTGAAGATCGTTGTGATGAAATTGGACTTAATTTAATGGTTCAATCGAATTCAGCTGCTTATGAAACACCTTTTACAGTTTCTGTAGATTTAATCGGTCATGGTTGTACAACGGGTATTTCAGCACAAGATCGCGCTAAAACTATTCTAGCATTGATCGACCCAAATTTAAACCCTGAAGAATTAGGAAAACCAGGGCATATCTTCCCATTACGAGCAAAAAAAGAGGGAGTATTACGAAGAGCTGGGCATACTGAAGCTGCTGTTGATTTATCAAAATTAGCAGGATTTGAACCTGCTGGTATCATTGTAGAAATTCTAAACGAAGATGGTACAATGGCAAGATTACCAGAATTATTGGTTATTGCTGAAAAATTTGATTTAAAAATTATTTCGATTGCAGATTTAATTGAATACAGATTAAAACACGATTCATTAATTGAAGAAGTAGTACATGTAAATATGCCTACTGAAAAAGGAGATTTTAAACTACATGCTTTTCAAGTAAAAGGTACAAATCAAGAACATTTAGCATTAGTGAAAGGTACGTGGAAAGCAGATGAACCGGTATTGGTTCGTGTTCACTCTTCATGTATTACTGGAGATGTATTTGGATCTTGTCGTTGCGATTGTGGTCCTCAATTAGAAAAAGCAATGCAACTAATTGAAAAAGAAGGAAAAGGTGTTATTGTTTACATGAACCAAGAAGGACGTGGTATCGGTTTGATAAACAAACTAAAAGCATACAAACTTCAAGAGGAAGGGCTTGATACTGTTGAGGCAAATTTACAACTAGGCTTCAAAAGTGATGAGCGTGATTATGGAATTGGAGCTCAGATTATCCGTAGTCTTGGAGTTAATAAAATGAGATTAATGACAAACAACCCTACCAAACGTACCGGATTAGTTGGATACGGCTTGGAAGTTGTAGAAAATGTTCCTATTGAAGTAGAAAGCAACATTCATAACGAATCTTATTTACGTACAAAAAGAGACAAAATGGGACATTCATTAAAAATGAAAGGAAAATAATGCTTCGTGCTGAAAACATACAACACGCTTTCAATGATTTACAAGTTCTAAAAGGAGTTTCTTTAGAAGTTAAATCAGGTGAAATTGTATCGATAGTTGGTTCATCAGGAGCTGGAAAGACTACCCTATTACAAATTTTAGGAACTTTAGAAAAACCACTTTTGGGAGATGTTACAATTGATGGAGTAAATCCTTTTCAGTTTTCAGAAAAAAAACTTGCTGCTTTTAGAAATCAACACATAGGATTTATTTTTCAATTTCATCAATTATTACCTGAATTCTCCGCTATAGAAAATGCAATTATCCCTGCTTTAATTAAAGGAGAGTCAATGCATGAGGCAACAAAAAAAGCAGAGAAATTATTTGAAATTCTTGGTGTTTCAGGTAGACAAAAACATAGACCTTCCGAACTTTCGGGGGGTGAACAACAACGAGTATCTATCGTTCGATCATTAATTAATGATCCAAAAATCATCTTTGCAGATGAACCTTCTGGCAATCTAGACACTATGAATGCGAATGAATTACACACTTTATTTTTTGATTTAAGAGAGCAATTCAATCAAACCTTTGTAATAGTTACTCACAATGAAATTCTTGCTGACAAAGCAGATCGTAAATTGGTAATGAAAGACGGATTTTTAATTTCAAACTAATGTCTATTCCTTTTAATGAATTAAAAGATTTTTTGGATCATAAAGTAGAAGAATTCAACACAACTTCCTTTATTCCAAACGATCCAATCTCATTAATACATCGATTCAATCGTAAAGAAGATATTGAAATTGTCGGTTTTTTAATTGCGACAATCGCTTGGGGAAATCGTAAAGCAATAATTAAAAGTGGAGAAAAATTAATTGCGATTATGGGTGATTCTCCTTACGAATTTGTGATGAATTACGAAGGGCCAAGTAATGAAACCAAGTCATTTGTTTATAGAACTTTTAATGGTGTCGATTTAGATTTTTTCTTTAAATCTTTGAGGAATATTTACGAACATGAAGGAATGGAATCCTGTTTTAGTGAACACCCTGAAATTCTCGGTGCAACAGGTAGAATAATTCAATTTAGATCGCGTTTTTTCAGTTTACTTCATGAAAAAAGAACAGAAAAACATGTATCTAATCCAGCCAAAGGAGCAGCCGCAAAAAGATTACAAATGATGTTACGTTGGTTTGTTCGATACGATCACAAAGGTGTGGATTTAGGTATTTGGAAATCAATTTCACCTACTGAATTAAATGTTCCTTTAGATGTTCATACAGCTAATATTTCAAGAAAATTAGGATTAATCACACGTAAACAAAATGATTTAAAATCTTTGGAAGAATTAATGTATCATTTACGAAAATTTGATCCTCTAGACCCATCTAAATATGATTATGCACTCTTTGGATTAGGTGCAATTGAAGGATTTTAATACTAATAAAATATGCACATTTCGTTTTGGAAACATCATCCTATTTCTGATCAAAAAGGAGATATTTTAGCACAAGAAACTATTGACTTTTACAACAAATTTAAACCAGATTTTGTTAAAATAACACCTGCAGGTACATGGATAGCAACATGCTATGGACTTGAAGATTATTACGAAAATGACTTTTTAGGACGACGTTTTGTTAAAAATACACTTATAAATTCAGTACAAGATTTTGCTAAAATTAGTCTTTTCAGTGAAAATCCTTCACCTTTAACTGAACAATTAAAAGCAGCAGAACTTGTTTGCAAGGAAATAGTTGAAGTACCTGTCTATTCTACCATATTTTCACCTGTTAATCAAGCTATACAACTTTGTGGATTAGAGAATTTTTTACGATTAATTCAACAACATCCTGAAGAAACAACTCGATTTTTAAATGTGTTAAATCAAAACACTAAATCTATTATAAAACAATTTGTAGCACTTGGTATTGAAGGAATTTACTACGCGACTCAATCATGTCAAAAATCTCAATTACCAGAACAAGTTTATGAAGCTTTTGGAAAAAAAATTGATGAAGACTGTTTAGAATTTTGTGCTGATTTGGTTCAATCAATAATAGTTCACTTACATGGAGAATCCGTTTATCTAAACATCAAAGAAAATATACCTTTCGTGAGTATCCATTTTGAACAACATCCAACCAATAATTTCAATAGTACCTATCCTACTATTAAAGGAATTCCTGCAAAGATTATCAATGAGATAACAGACAAAAAATCAATCCAATCATTGATTTATAATTATAAAAACAATGCAGATTTATTTTTATGTGGATGTGTATTACCCTTAGATACACCTGATTCTGTGATTAAAAATTGGATAGAAGCTGTAAGACAAATAAATTAATAATGGAGTTTGAATTTGAGATACTTCCAAAAACTTGGATTGAATCCACTGTCATAAATCGTCTTGAAAAAATTGTTGATCAACTTTCAGATAAAACAGCAATAATATTTGAAAAAGAACATATTTCATATAAAGATTTATGGATTCGTATTGAAAAACGAAAACAAGAAATATTACATTTTAATCCATCTAACGAACCAATTGCAATTCTGCTTGACATCGAACCCGATTTTATAATTACAAAATTTGCTTGTCTTTCACTTGGTATCCCTTATATTCCTTTAGATATTAATTTCCCTACCAATCGGAATAAACAAATTTTAGAAGATTCACAAGCACAACTTTTAATAAGTAGATCTGAACATCTTAAAAGTAGATTTGAAACGTTAAAACCACACTTATTAATTGATACTACGAATGAATTAAGTCAAAAAAGTAATCATTTTACACCCACCCCAAATTCATTTTCCTATATTATTTATACGTCTGGAAGCACCGGAAAACCAAAAGGAGTTTTTCAAAATCAACGTAACTTACTTCACGATGTTTGCCAATATATTAACGCGATCGAATTATCCCAAGAAGATATTGTTTCGTATTGTTATTCACCTTCAGTAAATGGCTCTATTAGAGACACATTTGCTACCCTGCTTGTGGGAGGAACTTTGTGTTTGACCAATATTAAGCAGAAAACTATAGCTTCTTTAAAAACGTATTTAACAGAAAACAAGATTACAATTTTTCATGCAATTCCAACAATTTTCAGAACGCTTTTTATTTATCATAAAGACCTACAGCTAACGGATGTACGAATGATTTATTTAGCTGGAGATCGTATTTTTAAATCCGATTTTGAATTATTCAAATCACATTTTAACGATAAATGTAAACTTTACATAGGAATTGGTTCGACAGAAAATGCTACATTATTTAGACACTGGATACTGGATAAAAACACCAAAATTAATTCAAATCTGGTGCCTGTTGGATATGCCATTGAAGACAGAAAAACTGAAATTTTTAACGAAAATGGAAATTTAGTTG
>JBILUY010000017.1:0-23233 GCA_044370735.1 Crocinitomicaceae bacterium
TTCCAAAATTCCTTCTTTGCTTTTTTAGCTGCTTTACGTGCTATTTTTTGTTGCTTTTTTTCTTCTTTACGAAGTTTTTTCATCATTTCTGCTTCAGTCAAAGGTTTATCTACTGAATCATCTTTTTTAAATAATGCACAAGAGGCATTATTCATTAAAAAAAAGAAGAGAGACAGATAAAGAAGATATTTTAAATTACCTTTGTTCATATTGATTTGAAAAATGAAAGTAGGAATAATTTTCTTGTTTGTCGTTATTGCTTCCCTTTTTTCGTGTAAAAAAACAAATAATCATCCTGTACCTAGCGTCCCCTTTGACATTACAGTAAATACATCTTTACCTAGTTACAATAGTCTTCAAGGAGTTGGTGGATGGACCTATGTAACAGGTGGTGTTCAAGGCATAGTTGTGTATCGAAAATCTTCAGATGAATTTGTAGCATTCGACAGGCAATCTCCAGCTCAACAAACAGCTTGTAAAAAACCTCTAACTACTAATTCAGATAATTTTCTACAATTAGACGATTCTTGTACTAAGGCAAAATTTTCATTATTCGATGGTTCCCCAATTTCAGGATCGGAATTTGGTTTGCGACAATATCAGACTCAATGGAACGGCTCCAGTGTATTACGCATTTTTAATTAACTCATCAACACTTTTAAATCCCATACCAAATCGATCGACAAATAAATCAAATTGTTGAATTTGATCAATTGTTCTAATACCACCCGAAGCTTTTATTTTAAGCTCAACGTTATTGTTAACTATCACCTCCTTCATAGCTTGAACTTTTTCAATTTCAGCCCCTACCCCTACTTTTCCAGTTGATGTTTTGATATAATCAACATTTGAAGAAATACACATTTCGGTTGCTAATTTAGTTTCTTCTAGAGATAATAATCCACTTTCAACAATTACTTTGAGACAAATGCTTTGATTAGTTTTATCTTTAAATTGATGACAATATTCAGACCACAAATTCAATGTATTAAAATAATTATCCGGATTTTTAATGGCATCATAATTCATTACCAAATCTAATTCATCTGCTCCTTTTAAAATTGCTTGATTAGACTCTTTAATCTTTGCTTCTAATGTGTTTTTTCCAAATGGAAAATCTATCACAGTACATACCAAAACAGAAGATTCACGTAATATTTCAGCACAAATTTTAACCCATTGAGGAAATACACATACAGATTTAACATTGAATTCAGTAGCTTTCTCACACAATTCTATAATGTCTTTTTCAGTACAATCTTCCAATAGAGTATAGTCAACTTTTGAGATCCAATCTTTATTATGCATTCTTTCTCTTCTTTAATCTTCTTACACTATGGTGTTTATATTCATTTGAAACTACACTAATATTCCCATCAGCTTCTAAAATCAAACTATCTACATCTTCTATCGATGCACTTCCATGCTCACGAATCGCCTGTAATAGTTCATCTTTTGTAATGTTGTATTTACGACTGTTTTCTTCTAACAACTTTCCTTTGTGAATCAATAATACAGGCTCTCCTTCGATGACTTTCTTTATTGCTGGGAACTTGTATTTTAACTTTTTAAAGATAAAATTCAATATAAAAAGAACAGATGCAGCAATTAACCCACCTACTAACGAAGTATCAGATCCAACCATTGCATTTTGAACTGCGTTACTGATAAGAAGTACGAAAATTAAGTCTGTTACAGATAGTTGAGCTAATTCTGTTTTACCTAGTACTCTTAATGCTAAAATGATAAATAAATAAACACCTGAAGTGCTTAAAATTATATGTAGATAATTTGACATTATTGTTTCACTGGTTCAACAATATACCCTTGATTTTTCAATAATTGAATTACTCCATTTTCTCCTGCTAAATGACCAGCACCTACTGCTATAAAGATCGATTTTGTCTTCATTAATTTAGCCAATTTAGGTATCCAACGTTTGTTTCTATTGTCTAAAAAATCTTCTTTTGAAACACCTGCCATTTTTCCACCTTCTTTAGCCATAGAGTTTACCATTTCATCATAAAGACCTTGAACATCTTGAAGTTTATACAATGCTACTAATTTTGCTAATTCTCCATCAGCTTTCAATTCTCCTGACTTTAATTGACGAATCAATTCGTCCACTTGAGTTTGTAATTCCCCACCAGCAATAATAGCCATTTGTTCTTGCATTGTTTCTAAGCCTAATTTTTCTTTTTTCTTTGCCATCTTGTTGAATGTGCTCTCATAAGAAACAGCGCTGTCCATCTGTGCTGACATAATTATAGCTTGAATATAGAATGGTCTCATCATTTCACACAGCTTAGTTTTAATTGCTCCTAATTTCAATGTATCCTTTAAATAAGATTGAAAAAAAGCAAAGTCTTCTGCTGACAAATAATTTTGAATAGTTTTACCTCCTGGATACAAAGCATTATCTCTTACATAAGTTTTTGTAGCTTCATCCATTTCTAAATTTATCTCCATTATTAACGCATCTGTCTTCTTAAATCTATTTTTTAATGTTTTAGACAAAGCAAAATCTTTCTTTTCGATCAAATGTATAGTTCCATATAAATATGAAGTGTCTTTCACTCCATTTCCATAAACTTTCCACAATAAAGATTTTTCTAAATTTTGAGCATTTGACAAAAATGAAAATGCGATAATAAAAATTAAGCTGATTTTTTTCATGATTTCATGTTGATTTAATTAGTGTAAAATTAATCTAAAACTGGTGATACAGTATAACCTTGATTTCTTAAAAGTTGAATTAATCCATTTTCTCCAGCAAGATGTGCTGCACCAACAGCAATAAAAATAGATTTCGATTTCATTAATGCTTTTAACTTAGGTATCATTCTGATATTACGATTGTCTAATAAATCTTCTATCGAAACATCAAAAATATTTCCCTCTTCTGTGTTCATAGTTTGTACTGTTAACTCATATAATTTCTGTATATCTTGGGTTTTATAAATCTGAACCATATAGTCTAGGGTATTTAACGTATCTTTTTCTCCCGATTTTAATTTTTTAATTAAATTATTAACTTGTTTTTGAATATCGCCATGAGCATAAATTCTAATATGTTCTTGCGCAGACTCTAATCCAATTTTTTCTTTCTTTTTTGCCATTGCATGAAACTTCTTTTCATAGGATACCACCCACTTAAAACCTCTCGATTCTAAAAGTGATTTTACATAAAAAGGACGTAACACTTCGCAAGAATTCATTTGGATGTAATTCATCTTTAAAGAATCTTGTAAATAATTTCGAAAAAATTTATAATCGGAAGGAGATAAATAATCTTTAATTGTTTTTTCATCAGGATATCGTTGACTTTTAGACGCCAACATCATCACTTCAGGATCAATATCAAGGTTTATTTCCATAACTAAAGCCTCTGTCGCTTTAAAACATTTTTTAGTTTTTCTAGAAATAAAAAAATCTTTCTTTTCGATTACATGTATCGTACCATACAAAAAGGAAGTATCCTTTGATCCATTTCCATAAATTTTCCAGAGTAATGTTTTTTCTAAGTTTTGTGCGGAAGCTGGAAATTTGACTAATGTAGTAATCAAAAAAAGAAATAATAGACAATTTTTCATTCACTCAAAATATATACAAATATATTCGGTTTCAATAAGGAATTAGAAAAATGAGTTAATTATCTTTGTTCTTATGATTAATATCGAGCAATTAGGAGTATATCTTCCACAAGGGTATTTATTCAAGGACATAACAGTTCAAATAAATCGTGGAGAAAAAATTGGTTTAGCAGGTAAAAATGGTGCAGGTAAATCTACCATGTTGAAATTGATTTCTGGTCGAGAAAAACCCTCAGAAGGACGTATTCACACACCCAAAGATACCACTATTGGTTTTTTGACTCAAGATATTAAAATAGACACTGAAAAAAGTGTTTATGATTTTGTCTATTATTCAAACGAAACTTTAAATCATCTTCGTAAAAAAATTGAACAAGTTAACCACGACCTGGTTACAAGAACGGATTATGAAAGTGAGTCTTATCTTTCACTTTTGGATGAACTAAATGAAGCAAATGACCTTTTTGCATTTCACGAAGGATTTCAATGGGAAGAAAAAATTGCTGCTATTCTTGAAGGATTGGGATTTGAAAAAGAAGAATTTCAACGTCCTCTCAAATCATTTTCTGGAGGATGGAAAATGAGAGCAGAATTAGCAAGAATCTTGGTAAACAAACCGGATGTCATTTTATTGGATGAGCCGACGAACCATTTAGATATTATCTCCATTGCTTGGTTGGAAAATTACCTTCAAAAATTCGATGGAATCGTTATTGTTATTTCTCACGACCGTTTATTTTTGGACAATGTTACGAAAAGAACATTGGAAATTTCGAAGGGAAAAATGATTGATTATCCCTATTCTTATTCACAATATAAAATCAAACGTGAAGAAGATTTAGCTCGTTTAACTGATGCTAAAAAACAGCAAGACAAAGACATAAAACAAACCAAAGAACTAATCGATAAATTTAGAGCAAAAGCTAACAAAGCAGCATTTGCTCAATCGTTAATGAAAAAATTAGATCGTACTGAACTCATTGAAGTGGACGACGATACTATTTCCCGTATGAAAGTTTCATTCCCTTTGAGTAATCAACCTGGGAAATGGGTACTTGAAATGCACGATATGGGGAAAACTTTCGATGAAAAAGTACTTTTTAAAGATATCAATATCACCGTTGGTAGAGGAGAAAAAATTGCCCTTTTAGGACCAAATGGAGTTGGTAAATCTACCCTTTTAAAACGCGTAATGGGTACGCTAGAAGGTGATGGAATAGTTAATTATGGGCACAATGTTAAAATCACTTATTTCGCTCAAGATCAAGCCGAAAAATTAGATGTAAACAAAACTATTTTCGAAACAGTTGACGATATCGCTGAAGGAGAAATTAGAAAAGATTTACGTT
Source organism: Crocinitomicaceae bacterium (assembly GCA_044370735.1). Taxonomy (GTDB): domain Bacteria; phylum Bacteroidota; class Bacteroidia; order Flavobacteriales_D; family Crocinitomicaceae; genus CANHVK01. The sequence goes on from JBILUY010000017.1 coordinate 4,943, forward strand.
CAATATTGGGAACTTTCTTGTTTTCAGGTGAAGAAATTGAGAAAAAAGTAAGTGTCCTATCCGGAGGAGAAAGAACGCGTTTAGCATTGTGCCAATTGTTATTAAGTCCGTGTAACTTTTTAATTCTCGATGAGCCAACAAATCACCTCGATATTCAATCAAAAGAAGTGTTAAAACAAGCGCTTTTAAATTACGAAGGAACGTTTATCATTGTGTCTCACGACCGTGAGTTTTTAGATGGTTTAACAAATCGTATTTGGGATATTCAAGATAAAACCTTGAAAATCTATCACTACGATGTAAAAGAGTATTTAGCTAAAAAATTACATCTTGACGAACCTGTTTTAAAACAAACAAAACAAGTTGAAAAAACTGAAATTCAGGAAGAAAAACCAAAAACATTATCTCACGAAGAAACAAAAGACTTAAAACGTAAACGCAATAGTATTCAAAACAACATTAAAAAATTCGAAGAACAAATTGCATCATTAGAATCTAAAATCGCTGAAATGGATATTCAGATAGCTGAATTAGATTATACAGATACTGAAAAGTCTACATCGATTTTAAGTACTTATGATAAACTCAAAAAAGATTTAGATAATGTAATGAGTTATTGGGAACTTGAAATGGAAGCACTTGAAAATTTGAATTCATAATGAAAGGACAACTTCGTAAAATGCAGGTAGAACAAGGTTCACCAATTCAATATTATTTAAATTTAGATTCACGCTATTTAGTGAATGAATTCATTGGAAAAAATGTCACATTAACTTGGACAGGAACTATTCAATGTATTGAATGTCAAAAAACAACCAAAAATTCTTTCGGACAGGGATTTTGTTATAAGTGTTTTACAGAATCTGCGCAATCGAGCGAATGTATCATACGACCTGAACTTTGTCGAGCACATTTAGGCGAAGGTAGAGACCCAGAATGGGAAGAAGCAAATCACAATCAACCACATACAGTATATCTAGCACAGTCAGACATTGTTAAAGTAGGAGTTACTCGTAATACACAAATCCCAACAAGATGGATTGATCAAGGAGCGAGTGCTGCAATCAGATTAGCAGAAACACCAAACAGATATTTAGCGGGTGTGTTAGAAGTAGCTTTAAAAGAACATTTTTCGGATAAAACCAATTGGCAAAAAATGCTGAAAAATGAAGTTGATGAAAGCATCGATCTTGCTACTGAAAAATGGGAACTAGAAGGATTATTACCAGCCGATTTAACTCAATATTTTACAGATGATGAAGATATCGAGACATTTGAATATCCTGTACAGAACTACCCTACCAAAGTAAAAAGCATTTCTTTAGAGAAAGTAAACACATTTACAGGGAAATTAGTCGGAATTAAAGGTCAATATTTAATCTTCGAGGATAATCACGTCATAAACTTGCGAAAATACACGGGGTATATTGTTGAAATTATAGCTGAATAATTTTCAACAAATCATATTCGACAATTTTTCTTAAAAAAAGAATCAATCCGTATTTTTGCGCTAACTTTAAAGTCTCAAAATAAAAACGATAAAATTATGTTTGGAAAAGACGAATTTAGAAAATATGCTACAAAACATGTTGGTATCAACAGTATGCATTTAGAGAACTATATTGAATCTTCATTAACTCCATATATCATTGAAGAACGTCATTTAAATATGACTCAAATGGACGTTTTCTCTCGTTTGATGATGGATAGAATCATCTTCTTAGGAACTGGAATCAATGACCAAGTAGCGAATATTATCAATGCTCAGTTGTTGTTTTTAGAATCAGTAGATGCGAAAAAAGACATTCAAATTTACCTTAACTCTCCGGGTGGATCAGTGTATGCTGGTTTAGGAATTTACGACACGATGCAATACATCAAACCAGACGTAGCTACAATCTGTACTGGAATGGCTGCTTCTATGGGAGCTGTGTTAATGTGTGCTGGAGCTGAAGGTAAAAGAACTGCATTGAAACATTCACGTGTGATGATCCACCAACCATTAGGAGGAGCACAAGGACAAGCTTCTGACATCGAAATCACTGCTCGTGAAATTCAAAAATTGAAAAAAGAATTGTACGAAATTATAGCACACCACTCAAAACAAGATTACGAAAAAGTATGGGCTGACTCAGACCGTGATTACTGGATGACTGCTGAAGAAGCAAAAGCATACGGAATGGTTGACGAAGTTTTGGTTAGAAATCCAAGATAATTTATGCAACAAGATTTTCGATTTAAATCTTGGGAAAAAAAATTAGAAGGGATATTGATTTGTATTGCATTATGTATCTTCACATCAGTGTGTTTTGATATGTATTTTTGGCACTTCAAAATCAATATCCCTCCTTTCTTATTACCCTTATTAAACGTTTTTACCATCCTATTTTTTTTAATATTAGGTTTCGATGGGATGATTTATGGTAATTTAATGTTGCGTTGGACACCATATAATTGGGTTTTACGATCATTAATGGTTAACTATCTTAAAATGAATCGAGAAAAATCGCAACGCATATTAGCGCGAATTTCTGGAGTACTTTTTATTTTAGTTGCCATCTTATCTATCTACTTCCTAATCAAACACGTACTTTAATTTATGGCTAAAAAAGATTCAAACTGTTCATTTTGTGGGAGATCTCGTAATCAAGTAGGCATGCTGATTGCTGGTATTTCAGGACATATTTGCGAAAACTGTATTACTCAAGGTTATTCAATTGTACAAGAAGAAATTAACCTTCAAAAAACAACAGAGAAAAAACCTCAAGAACTTACTATATTCAAACCGAAAGAAATCAAAGAAAAATTGGATGAATATGTAATAGGTCAAGAAGATGCGAAACGTGTTTTATCCGTTGCAGTTTATAACCATTACAAAAGATTAAATCAAAAAGTTCAAAAAGATGAAGTTGAGATAGAAAAATCTAACTTGATTTTAGTCGGGAGAACTGGTACTGGAAAAACATTGTTAGCAAAAACAATTGCGAAAATGTTAAACGTACCTTTTTGTATTGCTGACGCAACTGTTTTAACTGAAGCAGGATATGTAGGAGAAGATGTGGAAAGTATTTTAACACGTTTACTTCAAGCTGCAGACTATGATGTGGATGCTGCTCAAAGAGGAATTGTATTCATTGATGAAATTGATAAAATCGCTCGTAAAAGTGACAATCCTTCTATTACAAGGGATGTTTCAGGAGAAGGAGTTCAACAAGCACTTTTAAAATTATTAGAAGGAACTGTAGTGAATGTTCCACCACAAGGAGGAAGAAAACACCCAGATCAAAAAATGATTCAAGTAGAAACAAAAAATGTTCTTTTCATTTGTGGAGGTGCATTTGATGGTATTGAAAAAATCATTTCACGAAGAATTAATCGTCAAACCATCGGATTTAACACTTCAGAAATTGAAAAAATTGACGGTGATAATTTCTTGAAATATATTAATCCTACTGATATTAAATCATATGGTCTAATTCCTGAATTAATCGGTCGTTTTCCTTCATTAACTTATTTAGAGCCATTAGATGCTAAAAGTTTAAAACGTATTTTAACCGAACCGAAAAATGCTCTTGTTAAACAATACATTCGGTTGTTTGAAATCGATGGAACTAAATTAAGCTTTGATGGTGGTGTTTTAGACTTTATTGTTGACAAAGCAATTGAATTCAAATTAGGCGCAAGAGGACTTCGTTCAATTTGTGAGGCGATTCTAAATGATGCAATGTATGATATTCCTTCGGAACAACTACCTGAATTTAAAGTAACTGTAGAGTATGCTAAAGAAAAATTTTCAAAATCTAAAGTAGCTCAATTAGCAGAAGCTTAGTTTCATAAAAACATTAATTTAATTTAAGGCTGTTTCTTTTGAGACAGCCTTATTTATTTGAACTACAACCACTTTAACAAAAGCGTAACAATTCCTTAAATAGATTAACACAAGCATAAATTTAACTTAAAGCATTTCGAATTATACTCTTTTACATTTGTTTCGAAAAATCTTCTTTATGGAAACATTGACAAACAAAGACAAGAGTAACATACATATTTTATTAGTTGATGATGAACAAGATATTCTTGAATTCTTGAAATATAATCTTGAAAGAGAAGGATATAAAATTCACACTGCAAAAAATGGTCAACAAGCTGTTGAGGTATTCCAATCAGTAAGGCCTGCCTTAATCATTATGGATGTAATGATGCCAATTATGGATGGTATTGAGGCATGTTATGCCATTCGTAAATTAAACTTATTTCCACAGCCTGTAATTGCATTTTTAACTTCTCGTAATGAAGATTACTCCCAAGTAGCAGGATTTGAAGCTGGAGCTGACGATTATATTTCAAAACCAATAAGACCAAGATTATTAATTAGTAAAGTGGAAGCAATTTTAAGAAGAATAATCAAACCAGTTCGTTTACCAAAAATTACTGAAGTAGGTAACATTAAAGTGGATAGAGATAAATACATCGTTATTTCAGAAGATAAAGAAATTCAGTTACCTAAAAAAGAATTTGAACTATTAGAGTTGCTTTTAAGCAAACCTCAAAAAGTATTTACACGTGATGAAATTTTGACAAATGTATGGGGCAATGAGACCATCGTTGGAGAAAGAACGATTGATGTTCACATAAGAAAATTACGAGAAAAACTAGGAGATGATTATATTCGTACTATTAAAGGTGTTGGATATACATTTGTAGATAGTGAAAAATAAAAAACCAATTTATTTTGTTTATACTGGAAGTGGCATTATTGCAGCTACTTCCCTTTTAACATTGTTATTTATTCATTTTATTTTTTCGAAACTCTCTATTTGGATTTTTATTCTTACACCATTAATAACATTTGCTGTATCTTATTTTATATTCCACAATTTCGTTGTCAAATTCATCAATGAAAAATTAAAAGTTCTATATCGTTCTATACAAAAAGAAAAAACGAAACCGAACGAAAAATTCTTTATCAAAATCACTGATGATGTATTCACCGATGCAGAAAAAGCAACTCGAAGTTTTGCAGAAGAAAGTAAAAAAGAAATTTCAACACTAAAAGAACAAGAAGAATTTAGAAAAGAGTTTTTAGGGAATTTAGCTCACGAATTAAAAACACCCCTATTTTCCATACAAGGCTATATTCTAACTTTATTAGAAGGTGGATTAGAAGATGAGAAGGTAAACCGTATGTTTTTAGAGCGTGCATCTATTTCTGTGGATAGAATGGTAAACCTCATCGAAGACCTTGATCAAATTAATAAATTAGAAGTTAATTCCCTGCAAATGGATTTCACCAATTTTGATATCATTCAATTGGTAGGTGAAATTTTTGAAACTTTAGAGTTAAAAGCTCAAGAAAAAAATATCAAATTAGCTTTTTCTAAAACATACCCTTCCCTATTTGTTCATGCAGATCGATCTCGAATAGCGCAAGTTTTCACCAACTTAATTAGTAATTCCATCAATTATGGAAATGAAAATGGAGAGACAATTATTCGTTTTCACGAAATGAATGATGTATTATTAATTGAAGTGTCCGATAATGGTCCTGGTATAGACAAAAAAGATATTCCTCGTTTATTTGAACGTTTTTACCGAGTAGAAAAAAGTAGAGCACGTAACGAAGGCGGATCTGGATTAGGACTAGCAATTGTTAAACATATCATTGAGTCGCATAATCATTCCATTCAAGTAAGAAGTACACTTGGTATTGGATGTACATTTTCTTTTACGCTTGATTTATCTAAAGAAAAAGAAGATAAAATTGTAACAAGTAAAGGTGTTACTATCAGATAATTAAACCTGATATTTTTCAACTCATTTTATTACCTAGATTTTTTTTATACGTATCAGTAAAATAATACGTATAAAATTTGTTTTTTGTTTAATCTTTTTATTCCTTTGTTAAACAAAACTGTTTAATGTTTTTTTAAATTTCATTAAACAAAAAAACAAAGGTTATGTCTACTATTGAGTTTAACGATTCTTTGATAAGTCTTGAAACAAAGCTTATCTCCTTTGCAAAAAGTTTCACAAAAAGTGAGGAGGACGCACGCGATCTTACTCAAGAAACTATGTTAAAAGCGTTGATTTACAGAGACTATTACAAGCCTCAAACTAATTTCAAGGCGTGGGTATTTACTATTATGCGAAACGTGTTTATCAATCAATATAGAAGAAATGCGAAATCAAAAACGTTATTTGATTACAGTAAAGACTTATATTTGTTAGCAAACTCGGTTTCCAATCACGATTCACCAAATAACTACATCTACGATAAAGAAATCAACTTTGAAATTAATGCATTAGAGGATGAGTATAAAAGACCATTTATGATGCATCATGAAGGATTTAAGTATAAAGAAATATCTGAAAAGTTAGATATTCCAATTGGAACCGTAAAAAGCAGAATTTTCATTGCTCGTAAAAAATTAATGGAAAATCTTCCTGAATACGAATCTGCAATTTAAGAGCTATGAAAAAGAAAGTAACCATCATCGGAGCTGGGATTTCAAGTCTATCTACTGCCTGTTTTTTAGCAAAAGATGGATATGATGTCACAATACTAGAAAAGAACGCTAACATAGGCGGACGAGCAAGACAATTCTCAACACAAGGATTTGTATTTGATATGGGGCCAAGCTGGTATTGGATGCCCGATGTTTTTGAGCGTTTTTACAATCAATTTGGTTACACTACTTCTGATTTTTATGAATTAAAAAGAGTAGATCCGTCTTATCGAGTTTTTTGGGAGGACAATTCTTTTGATGATATTCCTTCAGATCTTGAAACTTATAAAGCATGGTTCGAAAAATTAGAACCAGGAAGCAGCAAACATTTAGAACAGTTTTTAAAAGAAGCAAAATATAAATACGAGGTTGGAATGAACGATCTAGTTCATAAACCTAGTTTAGCATGGTCAGAATTTATCGATGGACGTATCATTTCTGGAATGTTAAAACTTCACCTGTTTTCTTCTTTTGCAAAATATATTCGAAAATATTTTTCACATAAAAAAATCTTATCATTACTTGAATTTCCAGTACTGTTTTTAGGAGCTACTCCAGAAGAAACTCCTGCTTTGTATTCGTTGATGAATTATGCAGACATTGAATTAGGTACTTGGTACCCAATGGGAGGAATGTATAAAATTATTGAGTCTTTTGAAAAAATCGCAAAAAAATTAGGGGTAAAAATTCTTACAGATGAAGAAGTAACTGGCTTTAAATATGACATTAATTCGATTACACATACAATTTCTACGTCTAAAATTATTGAAACCGATATTTTAATTTCAGGAGCAGATTATAATCACACAGATCAAAAATTAGTACCCCACTTTTCCAATTACACAAATAAATATTGGGACAAAAGAGTAATGGCACCTTCTAGCCTTTTATTTTATGTAGGTGTAAACAAAAAAATTGATAATCTTCAACATCACAATTTATTTTTTGACGCGGATTTCTCTGAACATGCTCGTGAAATTTATACAGAGCCAAATTGGCCAAACAATCCTCTTTTTTACGTTTGTTGTCCTTCAAAAACAGATAAAAGCGTTGCTCCTGAAGGAAAAGAAAATCTTTTCTTGTTAGTGCCAATCGCACCTGATTTGAAAGACGATGAAGAAACAAGAAAAAAATATTTTGATATTCTAATTGAACGAATTGAAAAACACACCGGTTGTAATTTTAAAAATGAGATTATTTACCAAAAAAGCTACTGTATAGCTGACTTCAAAAAAGATTATCACGCTTTTAAAGGGAATGCCTACGGATTAGCAAACACACTATTACAAACTGCAATTTTGAAACCTTCACTTAAAAACAAACAACTTAAAAACATGTACTACACTGGTCAATTAACAGTTCCAGGACCTGGCGTACCTCCTTCGATCATTTCAGGAGAAGTTGTTGCAAAACAAGTAATAAAAAATTTTTAACCACAGAATCAAACCACTTTAATCTTAAAGACTATGAAGCAAATATTTGACAATCTTTCCTATGAGATGAGTAAGATTACCACAAAAAGGTATAGTACTTCATTTTCACTTGGAATACATTTTCTTCATAAGAAGATCCATAAGCCAATCTATGCCATTTATGGTTTTGTTCGATTTGCGGATGAAATCGTAGATAGTTTTCATGGTTTTGATAAAAATCATCTACTTGAAGATTTTAAAAAACAAACTTTTGAAGCCATTGAACAAGGAATTTCATTAAATCCTATCCTTAATTCATTTCAAGAAACGGTCAACAAATATCAAATTCCACATGAACTAATTCATACATTTTTACACAGTATGGAAATGGATTTGAACAAACAGATATTTGATCAATCGAAATATGAAGAATATATACTTGGTTCTGCAGAAGTAGTTGGTTTGATGTGTTTAAAAGTATTCGTTGGTGGCGATGAAAAAATGTACGATGAACTGAAATTCTTTGCAATGAAACTAGGTTCAGCCTTTCAAAAAATTAATTTCTTAAGAGACTTAAAAGCAGATTATAAAGAACTTGGTAGATCCTATTTTCCAAATGTAGATTTAACATTCTTCAATGATAAAACGAAAAAAGAAATTGAAAAAGACATTGACATTGATTTCAAGCTTGGTTTAGAAGGAATTAAAAAATTACCTAATTCTTCTCGTTTTGGTGTTTATGTTGCTTATGTTTATTATCACAACCTGTTCATCAAGATAAAAAACAAGTCTGCGCAAACAATATTAAACGAAAGAGTGCGCATACCTAACAATAAAAAATTAAGTTTGTTGTTTTATTCGTATATCAAACATAACTTGAATTGGATTTAATGGAAGAACACGTAATTTTAGTAGACGAAAATGATCTTGTTTTAGGTACTATGCCTAAAATGGAAGCGCATTTAAAAAACAAATTACATCGTGCATTTTCCGTTTTTATATTTAATTCAAAAAACGAATTATTAATTCATCAACGTGCTGCTGATAAATATCATTCAGCTAATCTTTGGACAAATACGTGCTGCTCACACCAACGTCCCAATGAGACAAACATTGAGGCTGCGGAAAGAAGATTAGAAGAAGAAATGGGAATGCGAGCTGATAATTTGACAGATAAATTCCATTTTATTTATCAAGTAAGCTTTGACAACGAACTACATGAACACGAATTAGACCATGTTTTAGTGGGTTTGTCTGACGAAGATCCTGCACCAAATCCAAACGAAGCACAAGATTATCGTTGGATTCATTTTGATGATTTAAAAAAAGAAATTGAAGAAAAACCAGAAGACTTTACTTTTTGGTTCAAAAAAATCATAGCCGAATACGGCGAATCATTATTTCCTGAATATGAAAGTTTGTAGAAGAGAAACATTTAATGCGGCTCATCGCCTTTATAATCCAAGATTCGACGACGCTAAAAATGAAGCCATTTTTGGAAAATGTAATAATCCAAACTATCACGGACACAACTACACCCTTTTAGTTTGTGTAGATGGCCCAATCGATCCAGAAACAGGATATGTGATTGATTTAAAAATATTATCAGACATCATTGATGAAGAAGTTAAAGAAGCTTTTGATCATAAAAACTTAAATTTAGATTGTCCTGAATTTGAAAATATTATTCCAACTGCGGAAAATATCTGCGTTGTGATTTGGAACAAATTAAGAAAACGCTTAGACAACACATTTGAACTTGAATTAACACTTTGGGAAACAGATAGAAATATCGTTTATTATAATGGAAAATAATACTGCTCTATTTTGGCATCGTCGTGATTTAAGAATGAACGACAACCATGGATTATTCAAAGCTTTAACTTCTGGTTTAAAAGTCATTCCTGTTTTCATTTTTGACAAAACAATACTTTCAAAATTAAAACCTGACGACCAACGTGTCATTTTCATATACAAACAAATAGAAAAACTTAAAAATCAATACCAACAGTTGGGCTCTGATTTACATGTTTACTATGGTAACCCAACTGACTTAATTCCTCAAATTGCGCAAGAAAAAAACGTTCAAAAAGTATTTACCAACCGTGACTACGAGCCAAATGCCCTTCAACGTGACACAACCGTTTTTGAACTTTTAAAATCTAAATCAATTGAATTTATTGGTGCTAAAGACCATGTAATTTTCGAGAAAAACGAGGTACTCAAAGACGACGGCAAACCATATACGGTGTTCACACCCTATTCACGAAAATGGAAATCGCATTTAACCGACCAACATTTAGCATCGTTTGACACACAAAGTCATTTACAAAATCTATATTCTTTTGATACAAAAACCAATCTTATCTCAATTACAGAGTTAGGATTTGATGGTATTGAACGTGTTCAATTTCCAAAAGAAACAGTAGAAGAAACGCTACTTAAAAAATACAGTGAACAACGTGATTTCCCTGCTATCAATGGAACTTCGAAACTAGGTTTACATTTACGCTTTGGAACGATAAGTATTCGTGAATTAGCACAAAGAGCAAAAAACGCGAACGAAACTTATTTGAACGAATTAATTTGGAGAGATTTTTACCAAATGATTATTTATCATTTTCCTTATTCCGCTGAAAACTCTTTTAAACCTATCTACGATCACATCCCTTGGGAAAACAATGAAAAATTATACAAGGCTTGGTGTGAAGGAAAAACTGGCTATCCACTTGTAGATGCTGGAATGCGCGAACTAAATACAACAGGACATATGCACAATCGTGTACGAATGGTAGTTGCTAGTTTTTTGACCAAACATTTACTCATCGATTGGCGCTGGGGAGCATCTTATTTTGCTGAAAAATTGTTAGATTTTGAATTAGCCAGCAACTCCGGTGGTTGGCAATGGGCCGTAGGTTCAGGTTGTGATGCTGCTCCTTACTTTCGAATTTTCAATCCAGCATTGCAGCTAGACAAATTTGACAAAGAACTTAAATATGTAAAACGTTGGATTCCTGAATACGGTACAACTTCTTATGTAAAACCAATTGTGGAGCATGCTGTCGTTACGAAAAGAACTATAGCCGTATTCAAAGAAACACTCAATAGTTAACAACTATAAACCAACGATTTCTCGCACTTCAATTTCCTCAACTTGTTTTTGGATACCTTCACGATCTAAATAGGTACGTATCACTTTTCGACCTTTAATCATCATTCTTTTTCCTTTTTTACCGAATTTTTCGATGAATAAAGCTACAGTTCCCCAAGCAAACATACGATGCCAAGTTGTTTCCTCGCCTAAATTTGAAGCTAATTGAAAGCGTGCCACTTTTGCGCCGTTTTCGAATTGGGTGACCTTCGCAAAGTCACCCATATTTCCGATAATTGTTATTATTTCCATTACAATAAGATTAAATCATTTACCTCTACTTCTACCACAATTCGTCGATCTCCAGTTTTGCCTTTATAAAAACGAGACACTAATCTACCTTCAACCGCGAGGTTCAAGCCTTTTTCTCCAAATTTTTCAAGAACACTCACCCATCTACCCCAAGCTGATATGCGGTGCCAATGTTTTCTTTCTTTTCTATTTCCTTCTCCATCTAAATAAACTTCAGAAGTTGACAATGAAAAATGAGCGATTTTTCTTCCGTTTTCCAATTCTAATACTTTCGGTACAGAACTAATTTTCCCAATTAAATTTACGTGGTTCATCTCTTTGAATTTTTAAAATATATACTTAGTTAATTGCTTTAGTGCGTTGGATTAACATAAAATCATTCGCCTCTACTTCGATAGAACTGCGTTTCGTTCCGTCTTTCAATTCATACTCTTTTTGTACCAAACGACCTTCCAATGCGATTTCAATTCCTTTATCTAATGATTCGCAAATGCGTTCTGCTGTTTTCCCCCAAGCAGTGATCACATGCCATACTGTATTGTTTTTCCACTCACCGGATACTTTGTCTTTAAAACTTTCATTGATCGCTAAAGAAAAACGTGTTAACGCATACCCTTTGTCTCCTACTTTTCTCATTTCTGGTTTCGCTCCTAAACGTCCGATTAAATTCACTTTGTTTTTTAAATTGTTCATTGTACGTGTTTTTTAAATGAATAATAAATTGTTTGTTGCCGTGTTGTTTGTTATCGACATTGCAAAGTTGTAGCCTCTTCCAAATTTCATTCGAACATTAACCATTTACTTTCGACTGTTATTCGTTTGTAACCGATTAAAAATGGATATGCTATTGATTATGAATTATAATTTAGGATTTATAAGTGAGTTAAAATTGGAAAGAATTATTTGATTATTTTTGGGATAATAATGGTTATGCTAGAGTTATAGCCAATGTTAAAATGACGACACCGAAACAAATAATCATATTGACTTTGACAATTTTGGTCGCCTCTTGCGGTTCACGAACTGACAAGAAGAACTTTGAACACAACTACTCAAAATATTGGGATAAATACACAGACCAACAACTAATTGACACTTTGTTTACGGACACTTTGAATGTTGGACCTGACAATGAAGGCGGTTGGACAACAAGAGAGTTTTACATTAACACGACCAAACAACTAATTGCTGACTTGCAAGACGACAAAAACAAAATTGACAGTTTATATCCAATGACACCATTTGACGAACTGACAATTAAAAAATTGCCGTTGGGTTTTAAAAAGACTTTTAATGACGAACAGACAACGAAATTTTTAGAAATAATCAATGACCCTGTTTCATTTGACTGGGCTGAGACGACTTACGAACCAGAATTTCAACTTGACTTTTTTAAAGACAATAAAGTTGTTGCTTCGTTGACCATTGGAGCTGATAAATCAATAGTTAAAACAAATCCCGACTGGCCTGACTTTAAAAAAATGAAATTTGGACGACTAAAAGGAGAACGATATAACGACTTGACTAAACTTCTAAATGACTTGACAAAATAAATGGCAACAGTTTTTCTCATATTGCTTTTGGTTTCACCGTTTCTGTTATTAGCAACTTATTTAATGACAGCAAAAAGTAAATCATTTTGGAAAATATTTACAGCTCATACAATTGCCTTTATTGTTTATATGACCTTTGTTGTGAACTATTCAAAGCTACTGACAGGACACGATGAATACGGACTTGGACAACTTGGACTTGGAATATTATTTATCATAGGGCACATAATAATTGGCTTTGCACACGGACTTTTTATAACGCTTAAAAGACGACAAACACAATGACGACAGCAAGAAACACTGGCTATAACAGCACCTACCCAAAAGGCGGGTTTTCGTGTTCCAAAGACAGTTTTGTGGTTAATGGAAGTTCAGTTTTTCAAATCAAGTTTTGTGGTAAAAGTCCCGCCCTTCGGGTAGCCGCCAACCGTTATAAGGCAAAGAAAAAAGTTATATGCTATGGTAGGACAACCCGACACCAACAGAGTAACGCAAGACAAACCACAAAACCGACACTAAAAAAAATAAAAAAAGCCCACCGCACGGAAAAATTTTAGCCAACGCATTTGGCACATTTTGTTTTGCTCCGACACACAAAGCCAATGCTTCTGCAAAACAAAAAGAGCCAAGCCGACCAAGCCCACCCACCACCCCAACTTTGCAAAAGAACCAATATGACCTATTCTATTTACATCTTCAAAATTTCTTCAAAATTGAATGTGTAAATTTGAACATTGAAATAGAACACAAAAAGGAATGAAAATTTTAATAATAGAAGATGAGCAGGAATTAGCAAAAAGCATTGCGGAATATCTTTCAGACGAAAGTTATTTGTGTGAATATGCTACTACTTTTCATCAAGCGTTAGACAAAATTGAAACCTTTGATTATGACTGTATTTTATTGGACATTATGCTTCCTGACGGCAATGGAATGAAACTCTTGGAAGAACTGAAACAGATGAAAAAGCAAGACGGAGTAATCATTATTTCCGCAAAAAATTCTTTGGAAGATAAAATCAACGGTTTACAAATCGGTGCGGACGACTACCTTACCAAACCTTTTCATTTGGCTGAACTTTCGGCAAGAGTTTTTTCAATTATCAGACGTAAACAGTTTGAGAATGCCAATATCGTTCAGCTAAACGAAATAAAAATTGACCTTATTTCAAAGTCCGTTTTCATTCACGACAAAGAGATTATTTTGACAAAACGGGAGTTTGATTTACTGACTTATTTTATCGGAAACAAAAACAGGGTTATTTCTAAAAGCACTTTGGCAGAGCATCTTTCAGGCGATTTTGCCGATATGATAGACAACCACGATTTTGTTTACACACACATCAAAAACCTGAAAAAGAAATTGGCTGATGCAGATTGTGAGCCGTATTTAAAAACCGTTTATGCTACGGGTTACAAATGGGAGTTATGAAAAATTTACTAAATAAATCACTCAAACCGCTTACTGTATTTGCTTTCGTTGTTTTTGCATTGAGCATTCCGACATATTTTCTTTTGGTGGATTGGATTTGGCTGAAAGAATTGGACGAAAACAACGAACTGATTGCACAACGTATCGAAAACGAATTTAACGACCAACAAATTAGCAACGAAAAATTAGAAGAAAGCATAGCGTTTTGGAACGAGATACAACCTTTAAGCAAGATTGAACCTATTTTTCAACCGTTAAAAAAAGACAGTATTTACACCATTTACAGACAAAACCCCTATTTAGAAAAGAAATCTATTGACCGTTTTCGTGGTTTGATTACGAACATCAAAATCAATAACCAAAACTATACACTTACCATTGAAACCAATGTGGAAGAAACCGAAGAAACGGTTGTGTATATTGCCGTTGTTACGTTTTTTCTTTTCTTGGTATTGGTTGTCGGGTTTTGGATTTTGAGCAAAAGGCTTTCACAAAAACTATGGAAGCCGTTTAAAGATACCTTGCAGAAATTAAAATCTTTTCAGCTAAACAACCACACAAAAATTCAATTTTCGGAAACGGATATTACCGAGTTTCAGGAACTCAACACGGCTTTGGATAAGTTATTACAGCACAGTACTTCTACTTACAAAAGCCAAAAGGAATTTACCGAAAATGCCTCACACGAATTGCAGACACCGATTGCCATTATCAAAAACAAATTGGACGTGCTGTTGCAAGACAAATCACTTACTGACAAGCAATATGACACGATTGAAGAAATCAATCTGACCTTGACGAGAATGTCCCGTATCAACAAAAATCTATTGTTACTTGCCAAGATTGAGAACCGACAATTTGCAGATGAACAGGAGTTTTATCTGTCGGATATTATCAGCAATTCAATTAACGAATTGGAAGATTTCATTTCAGATAAAAATATTGTAATCAACACCGAAATCTCAGAAAATCTAAAATTAAAATCCAATCAAACTTTGGCTGAAATCCTTATCAACAATCTTTTACTAAATGCTGTCCGATATTCTGAAAACGGTAGTGTAATTTCCATAAAACTGACCGAAAATGAATTGACTATTTCCAATGACGGAAGCCACGAATTGGATAAAAGCACTTTGTTTGACCGCTTCAAAAAAGTATCGTTCGACAGCAAAGGTAGTGGATTAGGATTGGCGATTGTAAAGGAAATCTGTAATAATAACGGTTGGGAGATTGGGTATAAGTTTGAAGATAATCAACACTATTTTATGCTAAAATTCTAACTTCAAATTTGCTTCAAAATCGCTTCGGAGCTTTGCCTCAAAATTTAAAAGCAATGAAGTATTTAGCAACAATTCTAATTCTACTGTTTGGTGTCAATGCGGTACAGGCACAGCAAACAGACACCATCCAAGCCGAAACTCCGAAAGACAGCCTTTCATTTATCAAATCCAAACGTATGTCAGATGCGGATTTGGCAAAGAAAAAAGAAGGAACATTTATCACAGGCATTCCCGACTTATCTTCCGACCCTGTTACGGGTTTTGGCGTTGGGGTAAGAAGTAATATTTATTGGAACGGTAAACGGGATAATCCTTTGTTTGCTTACACGCCTTACCTGATGAAGCTCACAGCCAATGCCGCTTATTACACTTCCAACGCAAGAGAATTGGTTTTGAAGTTGGACGTTCCATATTACAAAGGCACACGTTGGCGGTTTAAGATTGATTTTAAAGCACAACAAAATCCTGCAAACTTATATTTCGGATTGACCGAAAACACTTTGGGAAAACTGCATTTACCGTCCGACCCCAATACTACTTTTGACACTTACAGAGAATTTGACAGAGCAAGAAAAACTTTGCGGGCAGGAGAAGTTGGCGAAGCACCTTTTGTTACTGATGCACTTTCCAACCGTTTTCGTGAAACGGAATATATGTTGAACCTCAAAGCGGATTATGCTCTCGGAAACGGAAAATGGCGTTTAATGGCAGGTTATGAAATTCAACATTTGAGCTACCTTACATTTGAAGGAACAGAAGCTGATGCCATTGACCCGACAACAGGAAATAGTATCAAAGCTCCCAATGGCTTTTCACTCTTGCAACGTGATTTTGACAACGGACTGATTTCGGGATTGGCAGGCGGTTGGGTTTCTATTATTCAAAATGCGTTGATTTACGACACACGGGATTTTGAACCCGACCCGACCAAAGGGGCTTACTTTGAAATAGCCAACGAATATTCGAGTAAATATATCGGCTCACAATTTGACTTCAACAAGTTGTTTATACAAGGAAGATATTATCAAAAACTGCCTTTCGGTTCAAGAACAGTATTAGCAGGACGTTTGGGGGTTGGTCATATTTTCGGGGACAATGCACCATTTTTTGAATTTCAAGACCAATGGTCGCCTGACGGAAGCATCAATGCTTTAGGTGGAAAACAGTCATTGCGTGGTTTCAGAGCAAACCGATTTTTGGCAAGGTCGTTGGCTTTTGCAAACGTGGAATTGCGATACAGAGTTGCCGAAACAAAGTGGGGCAATCAACATTTTGCTTTTGGTGTAGCACCGTTCTTTGATATGGGAACAGTAAGAAATGATTGGCGAGATTTAAGTTTCAGGGATATAAAATATTCGTATGGTGGCGGACTTCGTATTGCGTGGAACCAATCAACGGTATTGTTCTTTGATTACGGAATGTCAAAAGAAGACAGGCTATTTTTCTTTGGAATAGGACAAGCGTTTTAACTTTATAAACAAAAATTATGTGGTGGATTTATGCGATACTTTCCGCTTTGTTTGCTTCACTTACAGCAATCTTTGCTAAGTTAGGAGTAGCCAATATCAATTCAAACCTTGCAACAGGCATACGAACTATAATCATTTTGATTATGGTTTGGTGCATTGTATTAGCAAAAGGAGAAACAAAAGAGATTGGGAATTTATCAAAACATAATATTATTTTCCTTGTTGTTTCAGGCATTGCGACAGGGTTATCGTGGCTGTTTTATTTCAAGGCATTGCAATTAGGAAATGTATCTCAGGTAGCGACTGTTGACAAACTAAGCGTAGCCCTGACAATTATTTTAGCAGTATTGTTTTTAGGCGAAACGCTGACTATAAAAACCGTAATCGGAGCAACTTTAATTATTGCAGGGACTTTGGTAATGATAATTAAATAGCCAACACACAGGCAAGCACATTACGCATTTTGGCAACCGCACAAAGCCAACAAAAATGCGTAAAGAGCTTGCCCCTTTCCGACCCGATAAAATTTTTCCTTCCCTTCCTTTTTTATTTTTTCAACCGACACACAAACCAACAACGACAGACCACGGAAGAATAACCACAGCATATAACAGCGGTTTGGCGTAATGGGGGCTGACGTTCTTCGTATGAACATTTGTGCTAAATTTGAACTGTGTGCTTCGTATCAAGTGTTGTGCTAAAAAGCCCCCACTACGCCAAGCCGCAAAACGTTGTGCCCAACTGCTCGAAAATGAACACTTCGGGACTAAAGAATTCTAAATAAAATAATTATACTTCGAACAAATAATGAATTTAAAAAATCATCAATTAACCATAAATAGTATTCTAATCGCTATTTCAACTTCAATAATTGCTACCATATTACATGAAACAGCTCATTATTTTGCAGCTAAAATTTTAAATTTAAATTCAGAATTACACCATAATTACACTAAACTTCTAAGTTCGACAAATGAAAAAGAATTGATGTTAATAGCTGCATCAGGACCTTTGTTTTCATTGTTACTAGGAATTATTCTTTTATATATTTCAATTAAATTAATAAAACCCTCTTTATTGAAATTATTTACACTTTGGTTTGGTATGAATAATTTGGTAGTACTTTTTGGATATATTTTAATAGCTCCATTTGTGAAAAATGGTGATACTGGACGAGTATTTAGTTATTTCAAAATTCCTTTTTTTATCTCATTATTAATTGCAATAACATCATTTT
>JBILUY010000138.1:0-7099 GCA_044370735.1 Crocinitomicaceae bacterium
AAATGAAAGAAATTAAAAGAGTTACAAAAGAAACTATTGGTAGAAATCCGCCCAATGGAAAAGCAAACTCTTCATCGAAAATGCCCTTGTTGTAAGAAAGGAACATTAATCACCATCGAAGTTTTTGCAAAACGAGGACCACCAAATGCTTTGGTTTTCGGCGGGGCCAATAATGCGTTTTCCTGTAAACAGTAGTTTTATGGGTAGGGGAACCTTTGTGCCTATTAATCACAAAAAGGCTTGTTTTTAAAAGGTTACAAGCAAAATAAAAGCCAAGTTGTTCAAACTTGGCTCAAATAATCAAAAATCAATTTTCGAAAAGTCCATAGAATAGGTTTCGTTCAACAGCCCTTTCATCGCTTGTCTTTCAGACACGACGAAAGGTTAGTTATTATGCCCAGTTTTTATTTTATTTATTTGCTTTTCAACTTCATTTTTTAATTTTTCATAGTTACCTAATTCTACTACAATTATATTTTCAGAACTCTCTATTCCACATGCAGGTGTCGTAATTATTGGAATTCCTTTTGAAATTGCTTTTAAAATTTGTCTTGGTTGATTTTCTATAAATGTTGGATAAATAATTAAACCAATTTCGTCATAGTTTCCGTTAAATTTTTCAACTTTAATATCCTTCCAAAAGTCATTGTGTTCTAAAGTATTTCCGGATATTGTGATATCAAAATTTAGTTCTTTAGCAAGATTTCGTATTTCATAAGCACCTTTTCTTCCTAATACAGATGCAGGAAAAAGAATTTTTTTTCCATTTGTTTGAATAATATTTGTTTCAGAATTATCCCAATTTAGTTTATCAACTTTATATTTAAATATTTCTGCAATTTCTGAGTGAGGTGTTATTATTTTTCTCGCCTTATTCAAAGCATTGTTTTCAAGTTTTACTAATTGACTTGTTGCTCGGAAATCTTTTAATGTTTCACTTTCAGGGTGTTGGAAACATGCAAAATCAAGTCTTTTTTGAAGATATTCAATAGGCAATCTATTCATTAAAACATCAAATGTTCTACCACCTAACACACCTGTTTCAAATATAAAAGGTAGTAAGTTTTGAGAAATTATCAAATGAGTTGTTTCAATAGGGATTTTTCTTGAAGCAATTTTGGCAATTTTCTTATCTAATTTCAAACTCAAATCATATACGTTTTTTTGTTTAGTAGCAAATCTTAATGTTAGAGCACGATAAATACCTATTAAAAATGTTACTTGAACTTTTTTTGAATTGATTATTGTCCAATAATAACGATTTGTTTTAATAACAAGATTTTTCTTCAAAGTCAATATATAACTATCATTTTTGTTTGCAATTTCATTTACATAATCATCATATTCATTCCATTTTTCGTCAAGAATAAAAGTTGTTGTAGCAATTTCTTGATTAATTTTCTTTTTATCGTTGTTTTTAAAACATGTCGAATTTCCACAAGAATAACAATCTTTAAGTTTGTCTGGTTTTTTAAGATTAATTTCTGTAGAATTGTTTTTTTTATGTTGACTTTTATACTTTACGATTAGTTTGTCAGTAGTTAATTCTACTTCAATTCTAAAGTCAAAATTTGATTTGAAACGCAAATCAATATAATTCCACTTTACTGTTGCATCTCTATTTTTTTCTGCAAGTGAACCTTTGATTATTTTAGTGTGTTTATGACGTTCGATAATATCGAAATTTGCTTTAAGAGCTGAATCATATAATGCGTTAGAAAGTTGACAAAGACCACCAGCTTTAGTAGGGACAATACATCCTTCTCTAATTTCTCTACCTGTAACATATCCTTTTCCAAAATTTGGATTACCTATATGTTTCCAAAAACTAAAAACTTCATTTGCTTTTATTTCAATACCATTTAGTTTTTTAGCAGCTATTCTTAAATTTTCAATTTTACCAGCAGTTAAAATCCAATTTTCTTTATTGTCATTTGGATTCCAAAGGTCACTTTCCGATATAGCGATAATTGGTTCATTAATAAGGTTTTCTGATATTTTGAATTTTATTGAATTAGAATTCAAATTTTGATAAATACGAATAACAGTCAAAACAATAGTTTTGAATTGAAAAATTATTTCGTTAATGAAATTATGTTTTTCTGTCAATTGTTTTCTATTCATTTGGGATATTCGTTTTAATTGGGCATAACGGTTTGCGGCTTGGCGTAGTGGCGGATTTTTAGCACAAAAGTTCAATCGAAGAACTGCACTTGAACCTACCACAAAACTGTCATACGAAGCACTGCACCCGCCATTACGCCAAACCGCTGTTGTGCGTTCGGTGTTTTTCTTTCGTCCTGATTGACTGCCGGTTGCGGGTTGGAACAGACACACTCTTTGCCAAGTTTTGGCTTGTGAGTCGGCTGGTGCGACTTGGCAATGTGTGTGGCTGTTGAGCGTTGGCATATTGTCTATTCAGGTTCGTTTACAAATGATTCTTCATAGTCTTTTCTGCTTAAAACTGTGTCGTAAAGCCCAACGTCTTGTCCTTCGTGTTTATTGATGCCGATATATTCCAAACTTGCGTCTTCGTAGCGTTTGAATTTGTAAACGGCATCATTCATTAAGGCAGAGTTGAAAACTCCAAGACTTACCAATAATTCAAAGTCTTTGACGGATAGACCTGTTACCTTTTTGAAAAGTCCCGGCTCTAATTGCGTGATTACGTCTTTCAAACTTCTTTCTCGGTAGTCTGTTAGATACATAAACACGGGAACACGTGTCGCAAACTTGATGAGCTTTTCTTGTATTTGTTTTCTTAGGCTCTTGTATTCCTTTTCTTCGTCTGAAAGTTCTTTTTTCTCTTTCTTGGTCAGTTCTCTGTCGTTGGCTTCTTTCTTCGCTTTCTTTACGCTCTCTGACTTGTTGATGATAGTTTCAATGTCCTGATTTAAGTTTCTGAATCCTTCAATGTTCATTAAGGCTTTCATCGCTTCTTCGTTTGCCATTAGTCTTGCAAGCGTGTTATTGTCCACATTTACGAGCAAAGCACTTTCCCAACGTCTCGCTAAAAGTGTGGCTGTTGTGCCACTCATCGCAATGTCCAAAATACCTGCTGCATCAACTTGTTTCATCGAACTGCCGTCATAAGCCAATACAGGTAGGAAGTTGATAAAATCTTCCACGTTCTTTTCAGGATTCGATTCATTGACATTCAGTCGGCAAGCGTAATCGGCAATTTGGCGTAAGGCTCTGTTTGGCGCAAAGTCAAACACATAGCATTCTTCTTTCAGAATTTCTTCTTTGTTTGGTGATTTGCTATCGGGGTTTTTAATCACCCAAGGCGTTTGTACTCGGAATGCTGCCTGAAAATAGGTTTCAGGACTGGATGAATTTCGCAACATAAAAATGCCTGTCCACGGTTTTACCGAAACGCCTGTTGTGAGCTTACCACAAGACAATGTAATGCTTTTAGATTCCAATGGATTGTCGGTCATTGCATCTAAAACAGGCGGTAAAGCTTGGACGCCAATTCCAGCTTGTGTGCCTGCGGCAACTACTACGGTGTAATCGTGATAAAATTTATTTTGCCTTTGCTTTAAGAGATTTGCCATTGCGTGACAAGCGGCAACCGTAGGCAAAAACCAAAAAGTATGATTCAATACATTGAGCAAGGGAGCGTGAGAAAAAGGAAGTGGTGGTTTTTTTGCACCCATTTTCAGATTGTCAACGGTGGTTTCACTGAATGAACCCCGAATCAAGTCCAACCATTTTTGAACTTCATCTTCATATTTGAAGCGGGCTTTTGCCCCTTCTCCTTCTGCTGAAAAAAACACATTCAAATCGAAACCATCAAATTCTCCCAATTCTGCAATTTGGCTGATGGAATCGGGCAATTGATACGTCATCATTACCATTCGTGGCAAGGAAGCATAAGGATTGTTTCCTTTGCTTTCGTCCCAGTCGGCTTTGGCTCTTTGCTCGTCTGAGTAAGTCCAGTTGAAGATTTGCTCTTCGATAAATTCACCCGATGCAATGGCTCTAAATGGTGTTCCTGATAAATACAAGTAATGATTGGTGGTGATAGGCATTGCTTCTTCGTCAAAGTATTCGATGCCTTCGCCTTCGCCAAATTCCAATTCTCTTTTGCCTTCGGCTTCAAAGAGTTCTTTGGCGTTTTCCCGCCAAGCACCGTAATGGTATTCGTCAAAAATTACACAATCCCAATTCGTGGCGTGTACCCATTCGTTTTTGGTTTTGATACCGCCTGTGCTTGTGTTTTTGCCCAAATAGTCCTGAAACGAACCAAAACAAACAATGGGTTTTTTGGGGTTGGCTTCTTCAAAGGTTAGACCATTTCTGGAGATGAACTGCCAACCTTCAAAATCCACGTGGGTCATCAAATCTTCATCCCAAGCACTTTGTACGGCTGGCTTGAACGTAAGCACCAAAATCTTTGTCCAACCCATTTTTTTTGCCAATTGATAACTGGCAAAGGTTTTACCGAAACGCATTTTGGCGTTCCAAAGGAAATGGGGCGTTTTATCAGGATTTTCTTTTTTGAAGCTCTTAAAATACGTGATTGATTTATTCACCGCTTCTTCCTGCTCGGGACGCATACCGAAATTAAGCGTTCTGTTTTCTTCTGTACGTTCGCCTGTTTTGATTTCCCAAATGGCTTTGCGTAAATCATTCAATGTGCATTTAAACCATTCTCCTTCGGGATTGGCAAAACCTTGTTTACGCAAATGACGGTGAATATCGTGGTCGGTAAAACTACTACCGTCCTTTTTCATTGCCGATTCTTCAAATACAATTTTGTATTGAATGGCTGCCGTACCCAATTGCTCTTTAATACGTTTTTGGGCATCACGGTCGGTATAGCCAATTTTGAGCAAACCTTTATGCGTAGCCACATCTACCAACTCATAAGCATAAATGGTTGGATTGGTGGACGGTCGGGGTGGAAAAAATTCTTTTTTACTCATCTATTTCGACTGTTTCGTTTGCACCAATATTCTTTATTTTGGAATCTATAAAATTCCATTCATCATCTGTTATGTTCCACCTTTTTCTTAGTATTTCATCAGAATACTCAATGTCGTAATTTCCAAGATTAGGTATAAACATAAATCTTTCTCTCGTAACATTTTGAGAAACGACAGTTTGTAACAAGAGGAAGCGAAATATTTTTGTTAGCAAATATGATTTAAATGAAAGTACACTTTCTTCTGAACTTGAAGCAAAAGCAACCAAATATGATTCTGTACAAACTTCACCTGGTTTAGCTATCCTTATATTGCCTTCATAATAAAATCCTACGGGTTTAGAAAAGTCAGTTTGTCCTGCAATTGGGGCAAAAGGTATAAGTAATTTCCATTTATCAATTAATTTAAGTTGGTCTGTAATGTCTTTGTTATCAGCATATTTTAAACCAACTCGTTGAGTAAAATAACAAGGTATGCCTTTTGAAAGAGGTTTGTATGTTGATGGTAAGCCAAAAGGTTTTCTTGGAGAAATAATTTTATTTAAATAAAATTTGGGTGATTCAATCTTGTGAATCTTCTTGATTATTGGTAGTGATTTACTATGTCTAATAAACACTTCAAATTCATTTAGGCTTCTGAAAGAAGTAACTTTTTCGCCATTAGCTACATTTGTAATTTTACACTTTCCTTTATAGTCTCTGTCCCATAAAAAGTAACAAATTCCGCCTGCTATATCAACTCCGCTAAATACTTCGGCAGAATTTTCATAATCAACTAATTCAACAATTCTATTATCGTTGAGCATATTGTTTCTAAATTCATCCAACCCCTTACCACCTGCATACCATCTTGCTGGAATAATCATTGTTAAATATTTTGGATTTAATTTTTGAGCTTGTTCTATAAACTTTTGATAAATCGGCATAGCGCTTTTTCCATTTCCCCCACCATCACTCAATTGATAAGGTGGATTTCCAACGATAACGTCAAACTTCATATTGAATATTTTTTCAGGTTTGTCTGTGTGAATAAAATTGTAAGCGTAGGTTTCCAAAGCATCTTCTCGGTCGTACACTTCTTGGCTTGCTCCGCAATAGGTACATTTTCCACTTTGCCAAGTGTGTTTCATTCGTTTGTAGCGAATGTTTCCTTGCTCATCTTCAAAGGTGTCGCAAATGGAGTATTTTCCATTGGCAGTTTTGGAGCAATACACACTTCTGCGAGAAAGCAAAGCTGTTAAATCTGTAATGGCAATGCCATAGAGTTGTTTGCTGAAAATGTGGTTAATGCGTTCTTGCTTGTCAGGTATTTGAGTTTCTAAACCCTTCATCAGTCGCTTTGCCATCTCTCGCAAAAACACGCCACTTTTAGAAACAGGGTCTAAAAACTTGGCGTTGGGGTTGCTCCACAATTCGGCAGGCAGTAAGTCCAAAATATCGTTTACCAAATTTGGAGGTGTAAACACTTCATCATTGCTCAAATTAGCAAGGCAAGAGAGTACGTCAGGGTTATAGTTCGTTTGTATCATCTTCACCAAGTTTTAAGAAATGAATAAGCGGAAAATCTTTTACAGGTTCGTCAATGGCGGCTGCGTTGCCTTCGTCATTGAACAATGAGAACTGGTGTGTTTTTTCCACTAAAAATTTAAACATATAATCTCTGCGTTTCAGCATAGAGCCGTTTACGGCACTCCATTCTGAAAATACAATAGGTTGTTTGGTTTCAGGATTGGTAAAGTCCAATGCATCACCCCAAAGAATGTTTCTGCTCAATAAAAACCGAACAGAACGAATACATTCATTTTTTACCTGCTTGAATACTTTGGAATACCAATCGGTGTAAATACCAAGTAAACGGTCTCGGCATTCTTGGGCATTGTCCTCTAAAATGTCAACTCCGTAAATACTGGAAACGGCAATAATTGAATAGCGTTCCCATTCCACTTGGCTTTTGCTGTATCGAGCATCTACTACAATTAATTTTCGTCTTAATACTTCTGCCAAAAAGTTTCCGTTTCCGCAAGCAGGTTCTAAGAAACGGGAATCAATTCTTTCCGTTTCGTGCTTTACCAAGTCAAGCATAGCGTTTACTTCCCGTTGGTTAGTAAAGACTTCACCGTGGTCTGTAACCCGCTGTTTGGATTTTACTTGGTTGTCTGTCTTTATATC
>JBILUY010000139.1:0-7053 GCA_044370735.1 Crocinitomicaceae bacterium
CTTTTTTTAAAGCACATGAAGGAGGATGTTTATCATTATTACATTGCAACAATAAACAAAATGTTTTGTTTTCTTCAGGGAAAGATGGTTTTATAAAAGCTTGGGATATAAGAGATTTTAAATTGATTTTAGGAATTCCAGCACATAATGAGGCTATTTATAAAATTACTGATTTAAATGATGTTATTATTTCTGTCAGTAGAGATAAACAAGTTAAATTTTGGAAAATTAATACCTTAGATTTTTTATTTAAAATAGAAAGGAATCAACGTTCTCATTCTCATTCAATAAATGATATTTTAGTTTTAGATAATCAATTTTTTACTGCTGGTGACGATAAAAGAATTATTTGTTGGCATCCAAATTTTTAGTTTGATTATTAGTTTGAAAGTTTCATCTTTTTTCAGAAAAAAATAATATATTTGTTGGTTATACTTAATGGTATAACCATTTTTTTGTTATGAATAATATTTACAAGTTTTTAATTTGTTCAGTCGTAATTTTAAGTTTTAGTGTTGGTTTTTCTCAAACCACAAACTTTAACTCAACAAAAAACTGGAGAAGAAATAAAAAAGAGCTCGTTTTAAACGTTGGTCCTACTGGTTTTCTAGGTGAATTAGGAGGTCGTGATATGATCGGAAAAGATTATTCTATGGCTGACTTAGATCTAAAATCGACAACCTTCAATGTTGGTTTTTCCTATAGATATCGTTTTAAACCTTATTTTGCTACTTCAACAATAGCAAGCGTTGGTATGATAAAAGGAGATGATAAATTAACGCTTGAATCTGCAAGAAATGCAAGAAATTTAAATTTTAAATCAACTATTATATCTGTTTATCAGCGAATTGAAGTTATGCTTTATTTTAAAGAGTCATTTGGACATAAGTATAATTTTAAAGGACTTAAGGGAAAGAAAAATAAAAACGAACAGATTTATCTTTTTACAGGTGTTGGATTTACTTATTTTAATCCCAAAGGGAATTATTTTGGACAATGGATGCCACTTAGACCTTTACATACTGAAGGTCAGGGTTTTCCTGGGAGGCCTAAAGAATATTTGCCAGTTACGGTAATAATTCCTTCAGGAATAGGAATGCGTTTTGGATTATCTAGAATGTGGAGATTAGGACTTGAATTGACTTATTTTAAAACGTTTACCGATTATATGGATGATGTGTCAACGACAGGGTTTGATACTGATTTACTTTTAGAGAAATATGGACCTGAATCTGCTTATTTGAGTAATCCGGCAGAAACTGAACAATATAAGGCTTGGTATGCAAATGGTCAGCAAAGAGGAGATTCTAAAAATAAAGATGCTTACTTATATGCAAATTTTATTGTAGTAAGAAATATTTCATATAAAGTGAGTAGCCCTAGAAGACCTCAGCTTAAATGGAAAGGTATGAGGGCTAAGTTCTAAACATGAATTTTATGTATTCTCTAGTAAGAAGTTTTTTATTTTTATTCCAACCAGAAAAAGCACATTATTTAGTTGCTGATTTTTTAGATTTTTTTTTTAAAATCCCAGGTTTTAGATTTCTTTGGGGAAAAATTTACAACGTTAAACATTCAACACTAGAAAGGAATGTTTTTGGAATTAAATTTCCTAATCCTATTGGTTTAGCAGCTGGTTTTGATAAAGATGCTAAAATGTTTGATCATCTTTTTGCTTGTGGTTTTGGTTTTATTGAAATTGGTACTATCACGCCAAAAGGTCAACCTGGAAATCCTCAACCTAGGTTATTCAGGTTAAAACAAGATGAGGCAATCATCAATCGTATGGGATTTAATAATGGAGGGGTAGAAGTGTGTTACAATCGTTTAAAAAACAGAAATCCTAATTTAATCGTTGGTGGAAATATTGGTAAAAACAAAGTTACTGAAAATGAAGATGCGGTAAATGATTATTTAATTTGTTTTAATACTTTGTTTGATGTGGTAGATTATTTTGTTGTTAACGTATCTTCTCCAAATACACCTGGTTTAAGAGATCTTCAAGAAAAAGAACCTTTATTAAAATTATTGACAACTTTATCTAACGAAAATAAATTAAAGTCCAATCCTAAACCTATTTTATTAAAGATTGCTCCAGATTTAACAGATGGACAACTAGATGATATTATCGACATCGTCAAAGAGTCTGGTATAAGTGGAGTTATAGCAACAAACACAACAATTTCTAGAGAAGGATTAACAACTGCTAAAGAGGTAATAGATGAAATTGGAGCAGGTGGATTATCAGGTAAACCTTTGACTAAACGTTCGACCGAAGTAATTAAGTATTTGTCAACGAAGTCAAATAATGCCTTTCCAATAATTGGAGTAGGAGGTATTCATAGTGTTGAAGATGCTCACGAAAAGTTAAATGCGGGAGCTGCTTTAATTCAACTTTATACAGGATTCATTTATGAAGGTCCTAGACTTGTTAAAAGAATTAATAAAAGTTTGATAAAATAAACGTATGAAAAGTAATCATATCACTTTGGTTGAATGCCCAAGAGATGCTATGCAAGGTATTGAGCATTTTATTGATACGAATTTAAAAGTGGATTACATAAATGCTTTGTTGAGATGTAACTTTGATGTAATTGATGTTGGTAGCTTCGTTTCACCTAAAGCTATCCCTCAAATGAAGGATACTGCTGAAGTATTAGATAAAATTAATTTTACAGATTCAAAATCTAAACTTTTAACAATCATTGCTAATTTAAAAGGAGCAGAGCAAGCCGCTCAATTTGATAATGTTTCAGTTTTAGGCTTTCCTCTTTCTATTTCAAATACTTTTCAATTACGAAATACAAACAAAAGCATAGAAGAAGCGTTAATTCAATTGGAAGAAATTTCAAGTGTTTGTATTAAAAATAGCAAAGAATTAGTTGTTTATCTTTCAATGGGGTTTGGAAATCCGTATGGTGACACATGGAAACCTGAACTTTTATCTGAATTTATTTATAAAGTTTCTAAAAAATGTAAAGTAGACACATTTGCTTTATCGGACACAATAGGTGCTGCAACCCCAGAATTAGTATATTCCGTATTCAATAGTTTAAATGAATCCGTTTTTCAATCGGAGATTAGTGCACATTTACATGTTTTACCAGAGAATGCTATTGATATTTTAAATGCTGCATACGATGGTGGATGTAGAAGATTCGATGGAGCTATCAAAGGGTTTGGAGGATGTCCTATGGCTACTAATAAACTGACTGGAAATATGCCAACAGAGAAAATTCTTGACTGGACTTTAAATAAAAATATTGGTACAAATATTGATATGAAAGCTTTTCAAGAAGCATTTTTGTTTAGTTCTAAGATATTTAAGTAATGATAAAAAAAATAATTTTCATATTTTTTATTTTTTTAGCTAATACATTTTATGTAAATGCTGATGAAATAATTAAAAAAAACCTTTCTGATTACACGCAGTTGATTGTACAGGGTAGAATGGCTGTAATTTTAGAAGAAGGCAAACAATATACAGCTGAGATTAAAATTAAATCTCAAGATGTAGATCCTGAAAAAATAGCTTTTGTGAGTAAAGGAAGTCAGATGATTATCAAATATACTGGTTTGTCTTTAAAAGAACTAGATATGGTAATTGTGCTAAGGGTTCCAAATTTAGATTTGATTGAATCTCGACAAGGTGCTAGAATAAGTATGTCGGCTTCAATGAGAATTAAAAGTCCTAAAATTGTTGTTAACGTTTTTGCTGGTGGTGTTGTGACTGGTAAATTTGATGTTGAATTAGCAGAAGTTAATGTTGATCAGGGGGGGGATATTGTTTTAGTAGGTACATCTAAACAATTGATTGCGAATGTTACAACTGGTGGTAATATCGATGCTTTGAGTTTTATTTCAAATAATAGTGTTGTAAAAGTTCGAATGGGAGGCTCAATAATTGTGAATTTTAGAGAAACATTAAACGCTTCCGTATTTAGTGGAGGTATAATTAAATATAGAGGGAATGGTACAATTACTGAGAAAATTTCTCTCGGAGGAACTATTGAAAAGTTATAAATTATTATTCTAATGAGTTTTGTGAGATTACATTGTTTAGTTGTTGTCATTTTTACATTTTTAATTTCTTCATGTAAAACTGAAGATGACAACACAAATAATATAAAGAAACCCAAAAGAATTATAGGGTCTCAAACTAATATCGAAACTTTATTTGATCAAACTACATTCCCTTCCGATATAGAACCGAAATTATTAAAAGAATTAGAGATTTGTAATCTTTCACAACGCGATTTACAAAATCATTTGGATCCAGCTTGCAATCCTAAATTTTTTAGATTTTTCCCATTTGTTGAAAATAAAGATATTAAAGATGCTTTCTTGTTACAAATAAAAGCACGAGTTAATAATTTTCCACTTAGAAGGTTACTTGTTTTTGAAAGAGAAAAAGGTCAGTTGGTGAAAGTAAATGGATTTGTTGCTAATTTGATCGGAACAAGAATTTCACAATCTAAACATCATGATTTAGTTTTAAGATTCAATGATAATGTTGGTATGGGTGATATTGTTTTTTAC
The DNA here is from genome assembly GCA_044370735.1 of Crocinitomicaceae bacterium. GTDB lineage: Bacteria > Bacteroidota > Bacteroidia > Flavobacteriales_D > Crocinitomicaceae > CANHVK01. Next base: position 4,540 of record JBILUY010000139.1, read on the forward strand.
AATTGTCTTTATCAATGGGAAAATAACCACTATGTTTTTAAAAAAATTGAGCAAATTAATGATGCGAATGTGAAAGCAGAATTTCAAGACTCTATGAATGTAGTTATCGCTAATGTGATTAAAACAAACAGAATGGAGTTTTGATGAAATTATTGTATTTTGTTTTTATTTTTTTTCTGTTTTCTTCTTGTACTTGGGACGTTGAAACTGTTCATATAACTGGAAATACTCCTCTTTCTGCCGGAAATTCAAAAGTTTGGATAGTTAGTCATTTATTTAAAAAAAATAGAGATTATATTCCTCCTGATATGAAAGATCGAGATTTAATTGTATTTTATCAATCAGGTAATTGTAAAATTATAAAATGGAAAAATTTTTGTTCTGAAAAAGGTGATTATTTTAGATATTCTCTTCAACGATATTCAGATAAAAAACCTGTTTTAACTTTAAAAAGAAAAAATAAAACTTGGGTATTTTTCCTGGATAAACTCTCAAATGATGAAGTTATCATGTCTCCCCAACCAGGAACTAAATTTGACTATAAGATGTCAATCATTCCGCTCCCAGAATGGTAAAGTTACTTAACGAGGTTAATCAAAATATCTTTATATGTATCATAAAAACGATCGAAACATATAAGTTTGTCTTCAAAAAAACTAAAAATTTCTTTGCGATCATCAAGTTTTAAATAATTTAAATCTGATTTTTCCCAATAAATTCGACAAAAGTCATTGATAGTCGAATTCCAAAAATGTTCCTCCCAAATCCCAGTTTCTCCCATTTCATCACTTAAAACTTTTTTTAATTCTCCCATTTGTTCCCAAACGATTTCTCGTATTGAAGGGTCTTTGAATTGCATGTCAAAGCAAAATGAAACAGAATTTTTATTCGTTTCAAGACGAACATAGACATCTTTCAAATCTGTTCTATATTGAAGCCAATTCATTTTTCTTCCAGAAGCAGACTTATGTTTAAACATATAGGTTTTAAATTCTTCCCAAAAGGTAGTTTTATATATTTTTAGTTCTTCTTTAGAAAGCATATATCTTAGGTGTATTACAAAACTAATTATTTTTCTATTTATGTTAAAAATAACTTTCTAAAGATTTAATAAATGGTTTTTTATCATTAAATTTGCAACGTTTATTAATTATTAACAGAGGTTTCGTACCTCACCAATAAAATTTTATGGCAACACGTATTAGATTGCAAAGACACGGAAAAAAAGGTAAAGCTATTTTCCACGTAGTAGTAGCTGACTCAAGAGCTAAAAGAGATGGTAAATTCATCGAAAAATTAGGAGTTTACAATCCTAACACAAACCCTGCAACAATTGATATCAATTTCGAAAGTGCATTAAAATGGGTTCGTACAGGTGCTGAAACTACAGATACTGCTCGTGCTATCTTATCTTACAAAGGTGTTTTATACAAAAATCACTTATTGAACGGAGTAAAAAAAGGAGCATTAACTGAAGCTGATGTTGAAACTAAATTTGCTGCTTGGTTAGCTGAAAAAGATGGAAAAATCACTTCTAAAAAAGATGGTTTAGCTAAATCTGCCGCTACTGCAAAAGCTGACGCTTTAAAAGCTGAAGTTGAAGCAAAAGAAGCAAAAGCAAAAGCTATTGAAGCTAAAAACACACCAGTTGCTGAAGAAGAAGTTGCTTCTGAAGAAGTAGCAGAAGAAACAGCAGCTGAAGAATCAAACGAAGAAACTTCTGCTGAATAATTTATTCTGAATGAACAAAGCAGATTGCTATCATTTAGGTCATATTGCGAAACTTCACGGATTTAAAGGTGAAGTTTCGCTATTTTTGGATGTTACAGATCCAACAGAGTATGAAAACTTAAATAAAATTTTTATTGATATTAATGGTTTTCTAACTCCTTTCTTTATACAATCTATCACCTTAAGACCTAAGAGTCAAGCAACCCTTAAGATAGATGGAATTAATTCAGATAAAGAAGCCCAACAAGTTCTCAAAAGACAAGTTTATTTACCCCTTTCAGAACTACCTCAATTAACAGGAAAGCAATTTTATGATCATGAAGTTGTTGGCTTTGAGTTGATTGATTTATCGTTTGGAAAGGTAGGGATTATTCAACAAATTATCGATTTACCTGTAAATCCGTTGATACAAGTTGATGCTGATGGTAAGGAAGTTCTGATTCCATTTGTAAAAGATTTGATTCAAGAAGTAAAAAGAGATGAAAAACAATTAATCGTAAAAGCACCTGAAGGACTTATAGGTATTTATTTAGGTTAATGTCTGTTTTTCATTTTAAATATTTTTCAATTTCTCAATCAAATTCAGCACTTAAAGTTGGGACAGATTCTATGTTGTTGGGATCTTTTCTTGAGTTTGAAAATCCAAAGTATGCATTAGATATTGGTTCCGGTACTGGCGTATTGTCTTTAATGTTTTGTCAAAAATATTCTAATGTTAAAATTGATTCAGTTGAAATCGATTCTAAATCATTCATTGATTTAGAATATAATGTATCTCAATCA
>JBILUY010000389.1:0-4183 GCA_044370735.1 Crocinitomicaceae bacterium
GCAGCAGTCCTCATCGGTGCTGCCATCGCAGTCATCGTCAATGCCGTTGCCGCATATCTCCGTGGCTCCGGGGTACACCGTGGCGCTGTTGTCATCGCAGTCGCCCTCGGTGCCGCCAGTAGTGTTCCATCCTTCGCCCGGGCTGCCGCACCAGCTGTAGGTGTAGATGTAATGCCCGTCATTGTCGGCATCAAGGTACCAGGTCTGTACGGTCTGCCCGGCAGGGTCATAGTCGTTGCAGTCCTGGCCGAGTGAAGTGACCAGATAGCCGGAAGGCGTGTCAGCACCGTAGCACACTGAGACAGTGGAGCCATAGTAGTCATATCCGTCATCGTCCTGGTCGAGGTAGAAATTACCATTACGCCAAACCTGGTCATCGTAATCGTTGCAGTCCTGGCCGAGTGAAGTGACCAGATAACCGGAAGGCGTGTCGGCACCGTAGCACACCGAGACGGTGGAGCCATAGTAGTCATAGCCGTCATTGTCCTGGTCGAGGTAGAAGTCACCGGTGCGCCAGATGTCGGCATTGTTGTCATCGCAATCGGTGTTGTCAGCGATGTATCCGTCAGGGGCAATGCAGGTGTACACAGCATCCCAGTAGATGCCGTACCCGTCCACATCGGCATCGCGGTACCAGTATTGAGGGGCAGGGAGGGCCTCGATCTCGAGTGCGGGGCCGTTGACCACGCAGCCTGCGGTATCGCGCACGGTCACCTGATAGGTTCCCACGGGCAGGTTGATGAACTCATGGTCGGGGGCGAAGTAGGTGGTGCCCCCGTCAATGGAGCGCATCACAGGCTCGAAACCCCCGCTGGTGGCCATGGTGATGGTGCCATCAGAGTTGCCCCCGCAGGTGATATCCGTGGCAGTGGCCTGGGTGATGTTGAGCACAGGCGCCTCGGCAATGGTCACCTCACCGTTGAGGACATTGCTGAGCGCATCTGTCACGGTGACGGTGTATGTGCCTGGCGCCAGTCCTCCGATGCTGTCGGTGGTGGCCGAGGTGGACCACAGGATATCATACGGGCCGGTGCAGCCGCCCACGATCACCTTGGCCGTGCCGTTGTTCTGCCCGTTGCATACCACTTGGGTATGTACCAGATTGATCCCGAAACCGCCATCGAAGCTCCAACCGGAGTTGTTGCCCTGGTCCACACTGTTGGAGCCCGCCTTGAAGATGGCCCCACCTATGGCACGGCTGTCTGACAGGATGAGCCAGTCGGCACAGACCCCACCGCTCGTTTTGCGGATGGTGGCCTGTGTGCCAGTATAGTTAGAGTTGATGGTGATGGGCTGCACGGAGGTGCCCATGGCATTGAGGGTCTGGATGTTCAGCGTCTTGTCATAGGCCAGCGAATACGTCTTGCCGGGGAAAAGCTGCAGGTCTCCGATGCTGCTGTTCTCGTTGTGGAAGGACGCATTGCCGCGCAGGAGTGCCGTGCCAATGGTCTCGCTGCCGTAAAAGGCCGCATCTCCCACGAATTCAAGGTCGGCTATGATGTTGTTGTCTGAGATGGAGCCGCTGCCCTCGCAGTACACATCATTGAAGACATTGGATCCGGAGATGTTGTTGTATCCCCCCAGTTCAAGGAAATTGAGGTCATGATAGGCCTTGTTGCCCCCATAGAAGCTGGTGGAGACCGCCATGTTAATTACTGAGGTGCCGGGGTTGAGGGTGAGGTTATCCCCGTTCATGTACCAGCCGAAATACCACCAATAGGCCGTGTAAAGTCCAGTGGTCGCAGTGATCGAACTTGCTCCCAAGGTGAGAGTACGTGGTGCGTCAACCGTTGAAATGAACGCCCCGACCGTCACATCCTTACCGTTGGTGTTGAGCAAACCGCGGTTGAAGTAAAGAGTCTGGTTGGAGTTGTTGAAGGCATCGAGCAAGGTCCAACCACCATTCCCCTCGAAATAGACCGTGTTGAAGAACACGTTGTTGCCCATGCGGATGGTCTTTCCGTTGTCCGGGGCACGGAACGTAACCACACCCGAGAATCCGGAACTCATGGCGGGGATGAACTTCAATGAGCCATAGATATTGAGCTGGGCCGCGCCATCGAGCACGGGGTTGCCCGTTGCCCCGGTCCAGTCCATGTTGCGGCAGAAGGCCTCGGCATCAACAGTCACCGTCTGGAATTGCACGGAGAAGGAGTTGGCATTGAAGAACACATTATCGTAAGGCGAAGGGATGCAGGCCCCACCGGCACCCCCTGAGGTGAGCGACCAATGGGCAGGGTCGTTCCAGTTGCCCGTGCCGCCCACCCAATAGAGATTGAGCGGAGTGGGGGTGTTGAAGGTCCAGCCCGTGTTGTTGCCCAGATCGGTGCTGTTGTTGGCCTGCCATGTGGCCCCACCGCTCACATTGAGATCTTTGATGCGTGCGAAATCGGCACTGATGGTGGGGTTGGTGCAGACCAAGTTGGCCTGAGTGCCATCAGTGGTGGCCTTCAAGCGCACCAAGGTGTTGCACCCGCCATTGGTGATCAGTGCCCCAAGGGTCTGGGTCTCACCACTGCCGAAACTGCATACCGAGCTTGGACTGAGGGTGAGGCTGCCGATGGTATTCTGGCCTGCGATGGTGGCGTTGCGGCCCACCACAGCGGAGCTTAGGAAACTGACACCATAGATGTTCACGTCCAGATCGGCCGAAATGCCCTGTCCTGTGGCTGTTCCGCTCGAGCTGAGCGTCAACGTGCCGCCACAATCGGCATCGTTGAAGGTGCTTACACCAGACAGCCCGATGCCGAGGTTATTGCCAGCCGTGATATCGTTGATGGTCATGGCCGATCCACTTACACCCCCATCAATGGTGAAATTGATGTTGCGGAAGGTGGAACCGTTGGCCCAGACATTGCCGGAATGGGTGAAGTTCAGGTCGCGGAACACATATCCATCGGCATTGATACCGGCACCGTAGCTGGCCGAGAGCACCATGTCGCTGTTGGCCGCGCTGATGGAGAGGCTGCCCGCAGGGTCCACATGGAAGGGTGGAATTTGACAATAGTAGCCGTAACAGGGTCCGGTAACGGTGACGCTGCTTGTGCCGAGGTTCAGGGCGCGCACGTTGGTGCCGTATCCGGACGAAAAGAAGTGATGGACCGAGAAGGGATTGTTATTGGTGTTGATGGTGCCTTTCTCGAGGTACACTTCTCCATCGGTGTGGAGGAAGGCATCCTGAAGGTTCCAAGTACCCCCGTTCTGGAAGTAGACATGGTTCTGGAAGGCCTTGCCGGCCATGGTGATGGCCCTTGCCCCGGTGGCCCTGAAGTACACGGGGCCGTTGAAGTTGGAGCTCATGCCACTGATGAAGGTAAGGGCCCCGTATATGTAGAGGTCCTCGGACCCGATGAGCACCGGACCGTTGGTGGCCCCGGTCCAGTTCATGGTCTGGCAATAGGCCGGCTCATCAATGTTCACACTCTCAAAGGGGAATGAAAAGGAACCGGAGGCGAAACGGACGATGTCGCGGTAGTTGGGTATGCACTCTCCGCCTGCACCGCCATTGGTGAGCGACCAGTGGGCGGGGTCGCTCCAGTTGCCGGTGCCGCCCACCCAATAAAGGGTGCGTGCTGTGGGCTGATTGAGCACCCAACCGCTGTTGTTGCCCATATCGGCAGCCCCGTTCACGGTGTAGGTGGCCCCGCCCTGAGCGCGCATGTCCTGTATGCGCACATTATTGATGGTCTGGCTGACGGGCGAGGTGATGGTGGCCCGTGTGCCTGCGGTGGTGGATTTGAGCCAGGCAGGTTCGTTGCAGTCGCTGTCAAGATCCAAAAGGTCAACAATGGTCTGCGTCTGGCTGCTTTCAAAAATGTTGGTGCTGCCGGGCGAGAGCTGCAACGTGTCGAAGGTGTTGGTGCCATAGATGGTGGCATCGCCCCCTACTGTGCACGTGCCCACATCAATGCTGGATGAATACCAAACGCTGAGGTCTCCACCCACGATGAGGGAGTCGGCCTGACTGGCTCCGCTGAATGAACAGTTGCCGGGTGTGTGCACCCAATTAGATACAAGCAGGGCTGCAGATGATACGTTGACGGCAGACTGACCATATAGGTCGCGAACTGTTGCGGGCCCATAATTCGCATGGGAAAAGGTACCCGAGGTGGAGGAAATATCCCTGAGTAAGCAGGTGCCCGATGATGAGACACTCAGGTCGGCCTGAGCGGTCACATCGCGT
>JBILUY010000018.1:0-22687 GCA_044370735.1 Crocinitomicaceae bacterium
TTAGGATGATAGCCTGAGTTAATAATATTATGATTAGAGCCGATAAGTTCACTTAACGAAAAGCCAGATATTTTTACAAAATTCTCATTTGCAAAAAGTATTTCACCCTTTACATCGGTAATGGTAACAATTGCAGCTTCATCGATAGCACCTTTAAAATTAGTTAGTTCTTTAAAAGATTCTTTTGAACTTAGTTCAAGAATTCTCTCCAGTTTTTGATAATCTTCCTGAAAGTGGTTATAGCTTTCGTCAACCAAATCAACTAATTGGTTAATTTCAAGAGAACTAAGTTCTTTCTCCCCGAATATCTTTTTTAATTGTCGTTTAAGTAACCTGTGCATAGATTCTTAATTAATGATTGAAAACTAGCTTTGAAATTTTAAAATACAATTCATCCTGGTTAAATGGTTTACTAATAAATTCATCCATTCCTGTTTCAAGTGCTTGTTTCTTTATTTCCGGGAAAGCATCTGCCGTAAGTGCAATGATGGGAATTTTATTCCATTTTTTCTGTTTTCTTATGTTTTTAGTGGCTTCATATCCATCCATCTCCGGCATTTGTAAATCCATTAATATAAGGTCGAATTCTTCTTTTTGAAGTATTTCTAATGCCTCAATTCCATTGAAAACACATTTTACTTGTGCATTCCATTTTTTAAGTAACTGATTGGCAACTATTTGATTCATGTTATTATCTTCAACAAGAAGTATCTTAATATTTTGTAAGTTTCTATTTTCTTGACTAATATATTCTAATTTATTTAGTTTTAACGCAAGTTTAAATGGAAGAATTACTGTAAATATACTTCCTTTTCCCTGCTCACTTTCTAATTCAATGGTTCCGTTTAGTAGTTCTGCCAGGTGTTTCGATATACTTAAACCAAGTCCTGTGCCCCCAAATCTCCTTGTTATTGTGCGTCCTTCCTGAGCAAAACTTTCAAAAATTTTACTTTGACTTTCAGCTGCAATGCCAATGCCAGTATCAATTACTTTAAATTTTAGTCGAACCTGATTTTTTACTATTTCTATTATCAGTATTTCGAGTTTTACTTCACCCTTTTCAGTGAATTTAATGGCATTACCTATAAGGTTTACAAGGATTTGATTCAATCGAACAGGGTCACCATGTAAATATTCAGGAGTATTTCTTTGAAATGAATGATGAAACTTGATTCCTTTTTTGGCGGCTTTAAATTTAAAAGTTCCTATTAATTGTTCAATTAATTCAATTAAATTAAAATCGATATATTCTATTTCTACTTTACCTGATTCAATTTTAGAAATATCAAGAATATCATTGATAATTACTAATAAATTAGCAGCGTTTATTTTAATGTTTTTAATGAATTCCTTTTGTTTATCAGATAATTCTGTATTGTTTATTAAGTTAGTAAACCCGATAATGGAGTTCATTGGGGTACGAATTTCGTGACTCATATTAGCCAAAAACACTTCTTTCATTTTTTTAGAATGTTCTGCTAATTCTTTTGCTTCCACGATATCAGTGACCATTTTATCAAATACACTGGATAACACTCCTAATTCGTCATTTCTTGTTACTGCTATAGGAGTATGTTTTTTATTCCTAGAAATATTGACTGCTGCTTCAGTTAATTTTAATATAGGAGTTGAAATATTTTTCTGAAAGAAATAGAGAATCGAAAACGAAATCACTAAAACGATTAGAAAGATAAGAGCTAACATTTGAATGAATTGATTCAACTCATAATAAATAGGTTGAAGCGTTGTAACCATAACTAAGGTGGCAATTTTACTTCCTTCATCAGCGATTTCTTTCTTTGTATAAATAAACTCATCGCTAATCACAAAACTAACTGGATTTTTAACCACTTCTTTTGTCCTAACTAGTGGGATTAAGGCAAAAGATTTCTCTGATAATACTACCCCTTCAGCATCTATTACAGCAGCATAAGAAATGAATTTTTTTTCTTCCAAACCTTCAAGCAACTTTAACATTGCAACGTTGTCTTGAAAAATTACAGCAGGTTTTATATTTTCTGCTAATATTTCACCTACTGAAGAAACATCTTGAATTAATTTTTGCTCTGCACTTCTACGTTGAAAAAAGACTGTTGTAATTCCTACTATAACAAAAGAAATAATCAGGACTGAAATAGGTCCCCAAATAAGTTTATTACGAAGGGTAAAAATTTTAGTCATTTTTCTTCTTTGAGAAAGTGTAAGAAATTTTTAATAAAATCTCTCTACCTGTTGCTCTAAACGGTGCTTTACCACCATTATATGCTTGAACAAATACATATTTACTATTTGTCAAATCATACAAACCTAATTGAGCTGTAAAGCCAGAATTAGCAATATTACGATATGTTAAACTTGTATTCCAAATAAAAGTAGGATTGATTACTGTTTGTTGAGGTTCACCTAAAGTATCTAAATGTGTATAACCATAACGTTTACCTAAAATGCAAACACCGGCTGTAAAATCAAGGTTTTTAGTAAGTTCTTGTTTGGCAGTAAAATTAAATTTATGAGGAGTAAATGCTAAATAAGAGTTATTAATTGCATTGTATTTTGGCACATCTCTATGAGCCTGAAGGTAATACGCATAATTTCCTGATAGTGTTAGATTTTCATTTTTATAAAAGAATTCTGTTTCAACCCCATGTGTACCAGCTTGTTTAAAATTAAAAAAGTTATCCTCACCATTCATATTATCATAAACAATTACGTTTGAAACGTGGTTATCAAATATATTTGCACTTATTATAAAATTCTTATTCATCTTATAACTAATCTGAAATTCAGCAACTTTAGTTATTTCTGGTTTGATATCAGCATTTGCTTGTATATTTTCGGATAAAGGAGCTCTAAAGGCATGACTATAAGCAGCTTTAAAATTGAATTTTTTCCATTGTTTGGTAGCAGCAAATCTAGGCAAGAAAACATCTCCAAAAGCAGAATGGTTTTCATATCTATAACCAGCAGAAATTATAAAAGTTGGTCGTTGTACAAACAATTCAAGATATTGACTAAAATCCTTAAAATGAGTCAATAAAGTATCATTACTCACAGATGCATTATTATATGATTTCAAATGTGATTCAGTTTCATCTAAAAAATACCCTACGCCCCCATTTAATTGAAAAGTTTCAGAGAATTTATATTGTGAATTTAATGAATACGTTGATCTATAATTGTCGTGATCATAGACAAAATACCCAGGTATTACATTATTTGTATCGTATTCATTTGATAAATAAGGTCTATTGTATGTAAAATTATAATGTGGCTTCAACGTCCATTTTTCAGTTACATTCCACTTGTAAGATACATCCACTTGTCTATTTTCAAAATTAGACATCACTGGTTTTCCCATAAACGTATCTAAATGAAATGGTGTGTTAGTATAATAATTATCGTGTAGGTATTTTACTTCTAAATTTTTAAAGCCAAATGTTATGTATCCTTGCAGTGGAGTGATATAACTGTTTTTGTTTTTATTTAATACAACAGTAGAAGAATCTAAATCAGTATATAATCCTTCTCCACGATACATTTCACCTGTATATAAACTTGCTTTCCAATAAAAATCATTCTTTTTTGCACCAGCTGTAACAGAAAGTTGTTGTCTTCCCAATGAATTACTCAATCGACTGTAAGTTGCATGTGCTTGAATTCCTTGAATGTCTTCTGCTTTTTTAGTGATAATGTTGATTACTGCTAGTCCTGCGAAACCATTATAAGCACCATAACCAGGACCACGAGAAATTTCAATTTTATCAATTTGGTTCACATCAAAATGACCAATCCATTGGGTTGTACCATATAGATTTTCATTCATTTGTAAACCATCCAACATGACCAATACTTTCCCTTCTATACCATTTATTCCTCTAACACCAATCCCAATTTCAGAATTAACATCTGCAGCAAATTGAAAACCTGGAATAGTATGTAAAATGTCAAGTATATCTTTGGGAGCAATACGTTTAATATCTTCTTGAGTTACAACTGAAACAATTGCAGGAGTTTGCTCGATTGAAAGTTCATTTTGAGAGGCAACAGTAATTTTTACATTCATCAATTCTTCCAATCCCATATCAGTATTGAAATCGATTTCATCGGCTGTTTTGATTGTGTCTTGAGCAAAAACACTACCCAATACAATCAAAAAAAATAAAAAGGTAAGTACTACTTTCATTATTTATAGACTTTAACGGCAAGGTTTAACAAGGAACTCGACACCTCTAAATTATTAATAGATGTATTCGAGTTATTAATTTCAAATTTATAATTCTCATCTACCAATTTTAAATTGATACATGACAATTTCATAGGAATGGGAGTGGTATTGGTTACTACTAAAATATTAAAAAGTGAACCTTTATTAAATTGATTTTCGGCTTGATGTATGTATTGATCGTCAATGTATAACAAATCACATGTTGGTAATTTATCCCCTGGATTTATTGTTTTGACAACAATATTTTTTCCATTAACTTGTTTAGAAGTCTTTAGTTGATTGAAAAAAGCTGTGATTGGTGAGTTTCCGTAAACAACAATGACAAAATCGTTACTGCTTGCAGCTGACCACTTTACGTATTTAGTAAAATTATAGATAAGTAAGGTTTGAATTTTATATTCTGCATTAGAAGTTTGCTGATTACCTTTGGTTGACATCAAAACGAACGTCAAACACAAAACAAAACATATATTCAATACCTTTTTCAAATCAAAAAATAAGTAACAAATATACAAAATACTACATAATACACCTTGTATTTTAGTGTGTTTTCAAAAGATAAAACAATCCTTTAGCAGGAAGATTTATTGTTCCAAATGTTTCTTTCTGATTCATTGAATCTAAATGGAACTCATATTTAGTTCCTTTATAAGTCCAAACACCTCCATTCGAAGTGGTTGTGGTAGTTAGAGGAACATTATCAGATGAATAAAAATAAACTGTTTTAGGAGTTAAATTCATTTTTATTGGAGGTGAAAATAAAAAACGTAACTTATTTTCTTCTCTCCTTAAAATTCCTTTCACAAAAAGCTGGTATAACAAATCGTGAATATTATTATTTATGGAAAATAAAAGTGCAAAAGCAGGAACTTGTTTATCTTTCAGTACTACTTTTTCTGAAACATTAAAATTTTCATCTAATGCAGTTTCAATTACTTTTTCTTTAACATTAATGAATCCTCCTTGGTGATAAGACAAATCTCCTTCCCATGCATTTAAAAAAGATTGCAAAGGAAAACTAACTCTTCGACTTAAACCTTTCATAATCTTATAATACGGATCGTTTGTAGAATGGCGAAGTTGATGTACATTAAAGTGTAAATTCAATAATTTACCCGATGAACCCGTAAAGGATAAACCTTCTTTTTTAGGTGAAACGGCTAAAGGCACATCTGATCGCATATAGGCTTTTATCTTAAAGGAAGTTGAATCCATATCGTGCGCAAACATAGCTGTAGTAAAACCCTTGTTTTGAACTCTTTTATAATTAGAATAGACTACCAATTTTTCATGCTTAAATTGAATTTCTTTTTCAAATGTTCTCCACGATTTAGTAGCATCTCCTTTTTTAGAATAAATAACGTGATACATCCATTTTTGGAGATTTCTTCCTTTATAAATAAAAATCCAATCTTTACCATAAGTCAGATATGATTGCTTTCCTTTGAATGTAAATACTTTTTGCTCGCCTACAATGGTATCTCTTAAATCGATATTTTTCTGTAAACGAACAACTCCTGAATATATTTTACTACTATCTATAACATGGATAATTGCACCCCATTCCCCCGTATCATTTGCAAAGAAATACGCCGGCTTTTGAAGATCTAATCCATAACTTTTTGCTTGCGCCAACATAAATTCTGGAGAAAATAAATCTCGAAAAGGAATTTTATTGTGATAGGTTAAAGGTGTAGACTCTCTTGCAACATCTAATAAATAGATTCTTCCTAAAAAATCTCCGTCTGGAATACGATCTAATAAACTTGGTGTTGGTTCATGATTTGTCCATAATGGACGGAAATAGAAAAACCCTACCAACAAACTAATTAAGAATAAAATAAAGAATATCTTACGTGCCATCGTTTATTTTGCCAATACGTACGCAGAGTTAATCAAATCTAAAAGATAGATACCTGAATCTTTATACACTCCTTGGAAAAAGTAATTAATATCAAAGTTCGTGTGATCTCCTGTCGTCTTTTCTGTCGTTAATTCCACAAATCCTTCTTTTCCACGCATCGCATCTAAAATCTCATTCTGTTTCGCTGTAAATACTTGTTTTGGAATACGATTAATTACTTGACCAATATTTACGTACGCATACATAAATTTACTTTTCTTTGCACTTTTTGCTTTTTTACCTGATAATGATTTGCTTCCGTAACCATTTGTATGATTGATTGCTAAATCTTCATCGTTGGTAATAACTAACAAACCATTTTTAGACGTGATAATATATACTGGAATAGAGTTAAATACAGCATCATCAATTTTCCAATAATTTCCCATATTCTTAAAACGTGAAGTCATTTTAGACATATAAGAAAGAATCTTTTCTGGAATGTCTTTTCTACCTGTTGAAAAACCAACGGTAAACATCGGCATTTCCTCTTCACCTTCGATTTCTTTCTCTTTGTATTCAAAAGTATTTTCATCGTAAGAGAATTCTATCTTTTTCGTTTTTACCTTTTTAATTCCATTGAAGGTACCAAACATACTTCCTTGGTAGGTTTCAAAAATGGCATCCGTATTCAAAAATTCGTTTAACAACTCCGCTTTCAACACATTCGTGGTCACACGAGGATCACGTTCTTTACTCAACATCGGAATTATAATATCATAAGCTTGTTTGTACCCTTCTTTCAAGTTGATATTATACGTGAAAAAACCTGCACAATCTTCGTGAATGTAATTTAACACACTTTTATCGAATTTTGTACTATTCAATTTTTGATAGATTTTGCCTAAATCTTGTCCGTAATGCGCTTCAAATTTCACTGAAATTGCATTCTCTTTCAAGAAGATATCTCCAATCACTACGTTTCCACTATACAATGCTTTTATGTCTTTAAACAATTCAGGAAACATCGTTTGGAAATACCAAAATCCTTTCGCATACTGAAAATTACGTGAATTATCTAGGTAGAAAGTCCCTTCACATGTATGGGTTAACATATCACTGAAACGTGTGTCTTGGTTTTTTAAATGAATGTTCTTTTCAAACATTTCAACCAAAATCGCATTTAAATATTTAGCTTGTAATACCGTTGTAACAGAATCTTTTAACTCCCAATAGGTTTTCGTTTGAACGGCTTTTGGATCTAATTTAGTTTCGGTATCATCTTCATCTAATTCACCTTCTTTCAAAATATTATCGATACTATCGTCCCCTTCAGCATCGCCTTCATCTCCTTCGTCCATGCCATCTTCCTCCGATTTTGCTTTGTCATCAAAGAAATAACCGTTTCCTCTCGCTCTCCAAATAGAATCTGTAATGTGTTTTACTTTTTCGTATGATGGATCAACTCGAAGTACCAAACCAGCATTCCCTTTTAAAATCAAGTGATTAAAATAACTATTATAATACTCTATCCCTGCAACTGGACTTTGTACTTTTTCAAAATCATCAAAAACACGCAACAATTCTTTTAAACTACTAATTCCAAACGTAAATCCTGAAACTTCGTAATTATTATTTCTTCCGTAAAAAACATTTAATTTCTGGTTGAAATCAACGCCTGCATCCTTTAAGGTTTTATTATCCGCTGAACCATCGAACATTTCAGATTGAACCTCTTCCATAAATTCGTATTGAATCAGGGAGTCCATCGAAATCTTCTTCAATAGCGAAGTATTGTTTACGCTAAAAACCGTCACTGCATCTTTCGGAACAAGATCATCCGAAGTTTGAGCAGACGCAAAATGTGATACGATAATTCCTATTAGGAACAAAACATATCTATGACCGTTGTTTATCATTAAGGTTTTTTATTTTCGGTAAGGTAAATCGTGTTTTCAAGCAATTTTAGATTTTGTATTAACGCATAAGGCGTTGTTTTAATCATTACGGCTTGTTTATTCGGTGAAATTAAAGCAGCAGGATTTTCTACTTTTTCGACCAATTTTTCAAATCGAGAAATACATAAATATTTTCCCGTTTTTAATGCTTCAGCATCTTCCTTTTTCAATTTGGAAGTAAAATCGGTTGTCATTGAAGGAACAGAACGTGTTAATCTGTTCATTTCCAGTACTAACCAATTTGTTTCTAAATCTTTGAAATTCTTGTTTTTACTTTCTTCTAACACTAATTCTTTCAATGCGTTTTGAAGATGAGTAACACTTGCAAAATCACATTGAAATCTAAAAATGAAATTTGTAAAATCACTTTCCACTTTCACATTAGAAATTCCATCTTTCTGACTAAAAATCTCTTTATAATGATTGATTTTCTCTTTAATTTCAGGAATAGATGGAACTTTTCTACCATCCAAACTATCCAATGCTAAAATAGAATTTACTTTTACTTTACTCGCGCTTAAATTCACAGAATATTTGAAAGTACCTGTACCATCGCTTTTTATGTAAATATCATCTACGATATCTACGCAAGATACCATCGCAAAAAATAATCCTATGAAAACAAGAAATCTTTTCATCCAATTAAGCATTTGCTTCTTCTCCACGCATTCTTTCCGCATTTTCAGCCATCTTCAACGAATCAATCATATCTCTAATATCACCATTCATAAATGCAGAAAGGTTGTAGATTGTTTTATTAATTCTATGGTCTGTAATACGTCCTTGTGGATAGTTATACGTTCTAATTTTTGCAGAACGGTCACCCGTAGAAACCAAGGTCTTACGCTTCGCAGCGCGCTCTTCGTGTACACGATCTAATTCGATTTGGTACAAACGAGAACGCAATACTGAAATCGCTTTTTCAAGGTTTTTATGTTGTGAACGACCATCCTGACATTCCACCACTAATCCCGAAGGAATGTGTGTCAAACGAATTGCCGATTCCGTTTTGTTAATGTGCTGACCACCCGCTCCTGATGCACGGAATGTATCCTTACGCACATCGTTCATATCCAATTCAAAATCAACCTCTTCAGCTTCTGGTAAGACTGCTACCGTAATCGCTGAAGTATGTACACGTCCTTGTGATTCCGTTTCAGGGACACGTTGTACACGGTGAACACCTGATTCGAATTTCAACATTCCATAAATTCCTTCTCCTTCAATCTCCAATGAAATCTCTTTGATCCCTTTAGTTCCGCCTTCTTGCGAGTTCAAAATCTCATATTTCCATCCCATCTCTTTGAAGAACATTGAGTACATACGGAAACAATCTTCCACGAAAATACACGCTTCATCTCCCCCTGTTCCAGCACGTAATTCCATAATGGCATTTTTATCGTCTTCTGGATCTTTCGGGATCAATAACATTTTTAATTGTTCTTCTAAATCAGGGCGTTTTTTCTCCAACTCATCAATCTCCATCTTCGCCATTTCACGCATTTCAGGATCTTCTTCTATGGCCAATAATTCCTTTGAACTTGCAATATTATCAATCACATTGCGGTATTCTTTATAGGCTCTTACTACCTCATCCAACTCACGGTATTCCTTGTTTAATTTGACATAACGGTCCATATCGGAGATAATATCCGGGTCAACAATCAAGGTTCCAACTTCCTGAAAACGATACTCAATCGCTTCTAATTTTTTAATTAAATCTTGCATTTATTATTCGTAAATAAATTCGCCAAAGGCTGATTTGATAGTCAATTTTTTTCCGTCACACGCTTCTACTCTACCAACGATTTGAGCAGGAACATTAAACGATTCTGAAATTTCTATGATTGATTGTGCTAATTCTTGCGGAACATACAATTCCATACGGTGACCCATATTGAATACTTTGTACATTTCTTTCCAATCTGTATTTGATTCCTCCTGAATTGTTTTGAATAAAGGCGGAACATCAAACAAATTATCTTTAATCACGTGAACATTGTCAACGAAGTGTAATACTTTCGTTTGCGCTCCACCACTACAGTGAACCATTCCGTGAATTTGATTGCGGTGTGCATCCAAAATCTTTTTGATAATAGGAGCGTACGTTCTTGTTGGCGATAAAACTAATTGTCCTGCATTAATCGGACTGTTTTCTACCGCATCTGTTAATTTATATTTCCCTGAATAAATTAAGTCTTCCGGTACAGAAGGGTCAAAACTTTCGGGATATTTTGTTGCTAATTCTTTGTTAAACACATCGTGACGAGCCGAAGTAAGTCCGTTACTCCCCATTCCACCATTATATGCGTTTTCGTAGGTTGCTTGTCCGAATGAAGCCAAACCAACAATCACATCTCCTGGTTGAATTGTATGATTCGAAATCACATCCTCTCGTTTCATACGACAAACCACCGTTGAATCTACGATTAGCGTACGTACTAAATCACCTACATCTGCTGTTTCACCTCCTGTTGACTGAATACCAATCCCTTGCTCACGTAATTCGTGTAATAATTCTTCTGTTCCATTAATAATCGCTGAAATTACTTCTCCTGGAACCAAGTTTTTATTTCTTCCAATTGTTGAAGACAATAAAATATTATCCGTCGCACCTACACACAATAAATCGTCAATATTCATTATCAACGCATCTTGAGCGATCCCTTTCCACACAGATAAATCACCTGTTTCTTTCCAATACATATACGCCAAAGAAGATTTTGTACCAGCACCATCTGCGTGCATTACCACACAATAATTCTCATCACCGGTTAAAGTATCGGGAACAATTTTACAGAAAGCTTTAGGAAACAATCCTTTATCTACT
Source organism: Crocinitomicaceae bacterium (assembly GCA_044370735.1). Classification (GTDB taxonomy): domain Bacteria; phylum Bacteroidota; class Bacteroidia; order Flavobacteriales_D; family Crocinitomicaceae; genus CANHVK01. The sequence goes on from JBILUY010000018.1 coordinate 10,857, forward strand.
TTTTTGATGGCATTGTGCACATCTTCTTTACCTGCGGAAACACCACGTAAGTTGTATCTAGTATCAGACATAGTAATTTGAAAAAAGCAAAATTAATAAAAAAGTAGTGTTTACCTCACGGGATTTCTCCTATAATTTCAACAAGTTCAATTATCTTTAACCCGAAATTTTAAGATTATGGAAAAAACACAAGCATACATTCAGGCCAACAAAGACAAATTTTTAAACGAATTGATGGATTTATTACGCATTCCATCGATTTCTGCTGACCCTTCTTACGCAAGTAGCGTATTAGACACAGCAGAATCAACCGCTACGTTTTTAAAAAATGCGGGCGCTGATAATGTGACTGTTTTTCCTACAGATGGATATCCAATTGTATATGGTGAAAAAATCATCGATGCTAGTTTACCAACAGTATTAGTTTACGGTCACTACGACGTACAACCAGCAGATCCATTAGAATTATGGGATAGTCCTGCTTTTGAGCCAGTTATCAAAACAACCCCTATCCACCCAGAGGGAGCGATTTTTGCACGTGGAGCGTGTGATGACAAAGGACAAATGTTTATGCACGTGAAAGCATTTGAAGCAATGATGGCTTCAGGAGAACTTGCTTGTAACGTGAAATTTATGATTGAAGGAGAGGAAGAAGTAGGAAGTATCAACTTGGGACCTTTCATTGAAAAACACAAAGAATTATTAAAAGCAGATATCATTTTGGTTTCTGATACTGGAATGTTATCCAACGATACACCATCGATTACAACTGGTTTACGTGGTTTGAGTTATGTTGAAGTAGAAATCACAGGGCCAAACAGAGATTTACATTCAGGTTTATATGGTGGATGTGTAGCCAATCCAATCAACATACTTACTAAAATGATTGCTTCGCTTCACGATGAAAACAATCACATTACCATTCCTGGATTTTACGATAAAGTAGAAGAATTAACAAGCGCAGAAAGAGATGAAATGGCAAAAGCACCGTTCAATCACGAAGCCTATTGCGACGCCTTGAAAATCGATGACGTGTATGGAGAAAATGGATACACCACAATGGAACGCGGTTCAATCAGACCAACGTTAGACGTGAACGGAATTTGGGGAGGATACATAGGAGAAGGAGCGAAAACGGTGATACCGTCAAAAGCATATGCTAAAATTTCGATGCGTTTAGTACCTCATCAAGTGCCAGATGAAATCACTGAATTATTTAAAAATCACTTTGAAAGTATTGCCCCTGCTGGTACGAAGGTTGTTGTAACACCACACCACGGAGGGAACCCAGTAGTAACACCAACAGATTCAATTGCTTACCAAGCAGCAAGCAAAGCATACGAAACGACTTTCGGTAAACCTGCTATTCCTGTTCGCAGTGGTGGTAGTATTCCAATCATCGCTTTATTCGAACGCGTATTAGGATTAAAAACCGTGATGATGGGATTCGGATTAGACAGTGACGCAATCCACTCACCAAATGAACATTACGGAGTATTCAATTATTTCAAAGGCATCGAAACGATACCGTATTTCTTCAAGAATTTTAGAGAGATGACGAAATAATATTTCACTAAATTTGAAAGATAAATTAACATTACCAAAAGCAATGCAAAAACGAAGATTAACCAACCCAATCTATTTATTTCGAGTGATTTACTTGATGGTTTTTGTTTCGTTTTTTTCTTCGTGTTCCTTATTTCAAGACATACAAATAACGAATATTCAAGATATCAATCCATCGTTTGAAAATAAAACAGTGGTATTAAATGCTTCTATTGACGTGAAAAATAGCAACTTTTACAATGTTGCAGTAAAAACATCTGACTTGTTAGTAAGCATTGATGATAAAGAACTGGGAAATATAGAATTACTTGACAAAGTGGTGTTCAAACGGAAAACAACGGGAACATATCCATTCAAATTTAAAATGAAATTAGCCGATGGCGCTTTATTTACCATTTTAAGAAACGTTTTTAAAAAGGAAGTTACCCTCGCTTTTAAAGGGAAAATCAAAGGCACTGCTTTTGGAATTCCAAAATCCATTACGATAAACGAAACCACAACAATAGATGCAAATCTGTTGAAAAAATTAGGAAACTAACACTTTGACTATGCAGGATATTTTTGACTTGAAAGAACATATGGCGCAAACCATTCGTGCCTATCACGCCAAAGGATGGTCACCGGCAACAAGTACCAACTACTCTTTCCGTGAGAATGCAGAAGCACCCACACTTTTTGTTTCACGTTCTGGAATTGATAAATCGCAATTTCATCCGGAAGACTTTATGCAAGTAGCAATGGACGGACATCCAGTATTAGAAGACCGTGGAATTAAACCATCAGCGGAAACCCTGATTCACTGCGTTTTGTACAAGTTATTTCCGGAAACAACGGTGGTCTTACACAGTCATTCTTCTAATTCAGTTATTATTTCTCAATTATACAACACATCCATACCTTTTGAAGGGTACGAAATTCAAAAAGGATTTGCAGGTCAAACAACGCACGAAAACGAAATACAGATTCCAATCTTACCTAACTCACAAGATATGAAAGAGTTTTCTACTTGGATGGAAGAACGCAAATCTGAATTTACCAACCATTGTTTTATCATTCGCAACCACGGTACCTACGCTTGGGGTAAAAATTTATTCGAAGCAAAACGCCATTTGGAAACGTTGGAATATTTGTTGGAAGTGAATTATAAGTTGAAGACGATTAAGTAGAAAATTGAACTATTTTCCCTCCTTGAGGAGGGAGAAAGGGAGGTGAAAATGTGTCACCCTCCTTCATCCTCCCTCAAGGGAGGAAACAAAATAATATACTATGAACAACATAAAAAGACAAGAATTACTAACGTTACGTGAAAACTCACAATTAGGTGGTGGTCAGGCACGTATCGACAAACAACATAGCCAAGGGAAACTTACTGCAAGAGAGCGAATTGAATTGTTGTTGGACGAAGATACTTTTCAAGAAATCGGAATGTTTGTTACACATCGTTCAACCTCTTTCGGATTGGATGAACAAAAATTTCCGGGAGATGGTGTAGTTACTGGTTATGGTCGAATTCACGGACGGTTAGTGTATGTCTTTTCACAGGATTTTACCGTGTTAGGAGGTTCACTTTCTGAAACACACGCAGAAAAAATCTGTAAAATAATGGATCTTGCAGTGAAAAACGGGGCACCTGTTATTGGTTTAAATGACTCTGGAGGAGCACGTATCCAAGAAGGGGTTGTTTCTTTGGCAGGTTATGCTGATATTTTTTACAGAAATACCCGTGCATCTGGTGTTGTTCCACAAATCAGTGTGATTATGGGGCCTTGTGCTGGTGGGGCTGTTTATAGTCCTGCGCTTACGGATTTTGTTTTTATGGTGGAAGATACCTCGTATATGTTCGTAACAGGACCGAACGTGGTAAAAACAGTAACGCACGAAGAAGTAAGTTCGGAAGATTTGGGTGGAGCAAAAACACACGCTGAAAAATCAGGTGTAACTCACTTTACGAGTTCAAATGACGTTACTTGTTTAAGACAGGTACGTGATTTTATGACCTATATGCCTCAAAATTATGGGGAATATGCACCTACAACTTCATTTGAATTTGACAAAGCGAAATTAACTCAAATACAAAGCATTCTTCCTGAAAACGCATCTTTCCCTTACGATATTCGTAATGTAATTGAATGCATCATCGACGATCAATCATTCAGAGAGGTACACAAAGATTTTGCAACAAACATTGTTGTCGGATTTGGACGTTTGGAAGGAAGAACGATCGGAATTATTGCAAACCAACCGGAATCATTAGCAGGAGTATTAGACATTGATTCTTCTCGCAAAGGTGCACGTTTTGTTCGTTTCTGTGATTCATTCAACATTCCATTATTAGTGTTAGAAGACGTTCCAGGATTTTTACCAGGTACTGACCAAGAATGGAGAGGGATTATCTCTCACGGGGCAAAATTGTTGTATGCATTTTCAGAGGCTACGGTTCCACGCGTGACTGTAATCACTCGCAAAGCCTATGGTGGTGCTTTTGATGTGATGAACTCTAAAAACATTGGTGCTGATATCAATTTTGCTTGGCCAACAGCTGAAATTGCCGTAATGGGTGCAAAAGGTGCTGCTGAAATTATCTTCAAAAGAGAAATCGCCTCTGCAAAAGATCCACAAGCAAAATGGTTAGAAAAAGAAGCAGAATATGCAGAAATGTTTGCTAATCCATACAGAGCTGCAGAACGTGGTTTTGTAGATGAAGTAATCTTACCAGAGGAAACGCGTTCAAAATTAATTCAGGCGTTTAAAATGCTTGAAAACAAAGCAGAACATCTTCCACAAAAAAAACACGGAAATATTCCACTGTAGATTAGAAGATTGCAAATTACAGATTACAGATTAGAGCACTTCGACAGGCTCAGTGTAAAATTGGAAGATTTACTTTTGTCATCCTGAGCTTGTCGAAGGGGACAAAAGAGAGGATTATCCTCCCCCCTTCCCCCTCCAAAGGGGGAGTAAACTAGTGACTAATGCCTTTTGCCTAATGCCTTAAACTATGAGACTTTTATACTTAATCGTTAAAATTTTCGCTCAATATTCCATACGAATATATTTCCCAAGAATATTGAAAATTAATGCTCCTAAGAAACTATTTGGTCGTACTATCTATGTAAGTAATCACCCATCATCATTTATGGATCCGATTGTCGTGGGAACCTTACAACGACCAATTGTATTCTTTATGACACGCTCTGATATTTTCACGCCCGTAATGAAACCAATTTTGTGGTTAACACAAATGTTACCGATTTACAGACAGTTAGATGGTGAAGGAGCCGTAGGAAAAAATGCCGCTGTGTTCAAGACTACATCCAATGTGTTGAGCTTTGGTCGCAACTTATTGATATTCGGAGAAGGATTTACAGATGATGTGTTTATCCGTCGTTTAAAACCCATCAAAAAAGGAGCAGCTCGTATTGGGTTTAGCGCATTGGATAGCATGGGTTGGAAGAAAAAAGTATATGTTTCGTGTATTGGCATCAACTACGGTGACCCAAAATACTTGGGTTCTGACGTGGTACTAAATAATTCAGAACGTTTTTGTTTGAATGATTACGAAACCATGTATCGAGAAAATCCTAACAGAGCAATTACAGAAGTAACACGTCGTATTGAAGCGATGATGAAACCACTGATTACGCACGTTGAAAACAAAGATTGGGCACCTTTCCACGAACAGGTAACACGCATACGCAGAAACGGATTAAATCCAGAGGACGTAGATTTGGCTATTCCACTTAAAAAACGTTTCGAAAACTCTCAACAATTAGCGCATTGGATCAACGAACAAGATTTAGAAAATCCTGAATTAGTAGCGCTTAAAAACCAAGCTGACACTTATTTCCGTTTACAAAAGCGATTGGGGTTAAAAGAAAAATACGTGTACGAGTTACAGAAAAACGGTGCGCTTTCAACAACGACTGATTGGGTATATTTAATCTTAATGGCACCCTTATTTGTATTAGGAACCTTACATTTAGGCCCTATCTATCTATTAGTAAAACGAATGACTGAAAAAATGTTCAAACGTAGCGTTTTTTGGTCTTCTGTAAAAATGATGCTCGGAATGTTATTGATGGCTTTATTCAATTGGCCGATTGTAAGCATTCTAAATACTACCCTTTTCCGTAATGGATGGATAGCTTTGGTTTACTTTTTCACTATTCCTCTATTCGGAGTAGCAGCATACTATTACAAACGTCATTTCGTAGCCTTAAAAACCAAACAAAAACTTCAATCGATGGACTTAAAAGAATTTGTAGCGAAACGAAAGGATTTGGAGGAGAAGATTGAGGCCTTGGTGAAGGGGTAGTTTATGAGTTAAAAATATATCTTATAAATACCTACTGTATAATCACTCCTTTCACTCCCAATTGAGGAATAAGCTTCATATGCTTTTCTTGGATGGTTTCAGGTAGGAATAAGAATTTTTTATCGTACATCACATCGTTCACCCAAAAACTCACCCAATATTCGTTGGTTAGGCCAAAAACATCTTCCATAATGGGTTCAATTTTAGCTGCTTCATTGGGTAAAAGTAATTCGATACAATGACGTAAGGTAGAGGTGCTAACTTTTTCACCTGTATTTACATTCTCCCCATAGCCACAACTTGTGATGATGATACCTTCCATAATATCATCTCTCAAATTCAATAAATAAGCGTAATGGATTGGCTCATTGTTTTCGTCAAATTGTCTCACTACACAAACTGCAACATTCTCGACCTTTGGGCCCATTAACTCTTCTCTCATTTCCTTTGTTTTATCATTCGTTGAGCGATGGCAATGTACTGAAACAAATCTGATGGATGACCAAACTTGTATTTGTACTTTTCGATATACGCCTTATTATGCTCGTATTTTTCAGGTAAATTTATATTTTTTCCGCGAATTGACCCAGTTCGAACAATGATTAAATCTTCGTCTGGTATCGAAATAATAAATTGACCTAGAATACCACGACAATAATAAACAGGGTGTTTTCCACCTAAATAAGTCCAAATATGTAATCCATAACGGTAATTCGGAACGTGTTCATCTGTAGTCATTTCTGAATTAGATAAAAACGCTTTCATATATGAAGCAGGGATAATTTCTTCTCCATTCCAAACGCCATTATTTTTGATTAATCTCCCCAAACGAGCAAAATCTCGAGAGGTTCCATATACACAACAGAAGGATTTTTCATCCCCATTTTGTTTGTCTAAACTCCAATACGCATCACTTTCTGTTCCTATTTTAGACCAAATTTTTTCCGAAGCATAATCCGAAACACGTTTTCCTGTAGCTTTTTTAATAATAAACCCTAATAATTGAGAGTTTCCACTTTGATATTCAAATCGTTTACCTGGTTTTTCAATCGCAAATTGATTTGTCGTTAATCCGTATAAATCTGTTCCATAGTAGGATGCAGCATTATGAGACAACGGATTTTTACCGCTTTCTTCCCAATTCAACCCTGATGACATCATCAACAAATGACGAATGGTAATAAAACGCTTCGCATCTTTTTTGAATTCAGGTATATAGTTCGCTACTGGCTCATCGATGCTTTTAATCTTTCCATCTTTAATTGCACAACCGATTAACAATCCAACCAAGGTTTTAGCAGCCGAGAAACTGTTTGTCACCGTTTCTTGAGCGTGTTGTCCCCAATATTTTTCGAACACCAACGTATCCCCGTGAAATACCAAGAAAGAGGAAATTTCTAACTTCTCAATATCTGCTTGTTCTTGAGGTAATAACGTTGCTTTATGAGTTGCTTTTTTCCAAGCAAATACCTTCGGTGACTTATGTAAAGTAGCATTGTAAAATACATCTTTATCAAAGATCGAAGGACCAGTACGCCCTTGTAGATACGTATTGTAAATACCTTTGTACAAATATGTTCTACCTGTAACCAGGATAAATACATTCGCCAAAATCAATAAGGATAAAATGAAAATACCGAGGTACTTCAAAAACTTGAGTATGGCTTTACCGAGAGAAAATCTATTCGTTGACATAATTGAAACCAAATTGTAATGCCAATTTCTCTTTGAAAATGGCTGAAACTTCTTCAAAATCGAGCTCCCTGCCCAATTCTTGTTGCAAGGAAGTTACCGATTTATCTTGAATTCCGCAAGGAATAATGTGATTAAAATACGTCAAATCACTATTTATATTAAATCCGATGCCGTGCATAGTCACCCAACGAGAACATTTTACACCCATTGCACAAATTTTTCGTTCACGGGGAGTATTCGGTTCAATCCATACACCTGTCAAACCATCAAAACGCTCTCCTTTTACACCATATTCCGCAATTGTAGCAATAACAGCCTCTTCTAAATAACGTAAATAACGGTGAATATCAGAGAAAAAATAATCCAAATCTAAAATGGGATAAACAACCAACTGACCTGGTCCGTGATAGGTAATATCTCCCCCACGATTGATTTTGTAATAAGTCGCATGGTGCTCTTCCAATGCATGTTCGTCTAAAAGCAAATGACTTTCCTTACCACTTTTCCCCAGTGTATAGACATGTGGATGCTGACAAAAAAACACATAATTTTTGGTCGGTTCTTCTGTTTCTCCATTCCTACGTGCAATTTTCGTAGCTATGGTTTTTGCAAAAATTTCTTCTTGTAAATCCCAAGCTTCTTTGTAATCAATTACCCCGAGGTTTTTGTATATCACATCTACCATTTGACTTCTTTTTTTCAAAAGTAAGGATTTGAAATGTAATCTATGAAGGGAAATGTTTTTTTGAAGCGTTATTATACTATGTAAACAAATGAATATAAGAATATTAAATTAAAGTAAATTATTCCTAAAAATATTTCAAAAATCAAATACGAGTTACCTAGATTTATCCTAATTTTGGTATCCTATTTTTAATTTTTTGACATGAGTTCAGAACATAAAACCAAATTAAGTCTCGCTGGCGTACTTATCACAATTGGTATCGTTTTTGGAGACATTGGTACTTCCCCATTGTATGTATTTCAAGCGATAACAAGTCAGGGGAAAAACTTATCCGAAGGATTGGTGCTTGGTGGTTTGTCAGCAGTTATCTGGACCTTGATTTTATTAGCGACGATTAAGTATGTTTATTTTGCATTAAATGCAGATAATAAAGGGGAAGGAGGAATTTTTGCGCTTTATGCACTTTTAAAAGATAAAAAAGCAAAATGGATTATCGTTCCAACTTTAATTGGTTGTGCGTCCTTAATGGCCGATGGATTTATTACTCCGGCTATTTCGATTTCTTCTGCAGTAGAAGGGTTAGCAAATATTAATCCAGACCTACCAATTATGCAAATCATCATCGGAATTATATTCGCTTTATTTGCTATCCAACAATTTGGTACTGTGATTATTGGTAAAGTGTTCGGTCCGATTATGTTGATTTGGTTCAGCTTTTTATTATACTTGGGTATTACTCATTTATCAGCAAATCCAACTGTATTAAAAGCGTTAAATCCTTGGTGGGCATATAATTTAATCGTAAATGTACCTGGTGGATTTTGGGTGCTAGGTGCTGTATTCTTATGTTCTACAGGTGCTGAAGCGTTGTATTCTGATTTAGGACACTGCGGAAAAGGAAACATCCGTGTTAGTTGGGGTATGATGAGTATCGTATTAGTTATCCATTATTTCGGTCAAGCTGCATTGGCTCTTTCTCCTGGATTTCATTTGCTTCCGAAACAAACTATTTTCTATGCGATGGTACCGAAAGGAATGTTACCATTTGCAGTCGGAATTGCAACAGCAGCCACAATCATTGCTTCTCAAGCTTTGATTACTGGTATTTTCACGTTGATGAATGAAGCAATCAAATTGAAATTATGGACAAACTTAAAAGTAAAATATCCTACAGATCACCACGGACAAATTTATATTCCATTCATTAACGGAGTGTTATTAGTAGGTTGTTTATTAGTACTTTGGAAATTCCCATCATCATCTCAAATGGAAGCATCATATGGATTAGCCATAACTATTAACATGATTATGACATCAATCTTATTGATTTTAATGTTGTATTTACGCTATCCAAAATCAAAAGCTATTTTCACACTTATATTTGCTGTATTCTTTGTAGTTGAAGGGGTTTTCTTGTTTTCAAATATTCATAAAATTCCAGAAGGTGGTTGGTTTACGCTAGTATTAGCTATTTTCTTTTTCTCTGCCTTATTCTTATTCTACAAAGCAAAAGAATTAAGAGCAAACATCACAGACTATATCCCAATGTCTCGTGTAATTCCTTTGTTGAACAGAGTACGAGAAGACGATAAAATCCCTTACGAAGCATCGAATTTAGTGTATCCTACTCGATCAGCTACACCAGACCAGTTGGATTCAACTGTATTTTATTCCTTATTCAAAAAACGTCCTCGTAGAGCAGGTATCGTTTGGTTTTTGCATATTGAAATCAAATCGGATCCTTGGGGGGTTGATTATTCTGTAAATGAAGTGATTGACAAACATTGTTATCACGTTTCACTACAACTAGGTTTCAAAGAAGAACACCGAATTGAATATATGGTCCGCAAAATTCACCGTAAAATGGTGGAAAAAGGCGAATTAGAAGGAAAAAGTGTTTTTGATAGTGTGAAAGGTCATTTTGAAGAACCAGATTTCAAATTCATTGTATTAAGTTCACGTGTTGCCACTGATAATAAACTTACTGCTTTCCAAATCATTACAGTAAAAGCATATCGTTTCATCAAAGCAACAGGTTTAAAAGCAGCAGAGGACTTCGGATTAGACAAAACAAACGTAATGGAAGAATATGTTCCTATTAACGTAACCAAACAATACGAACAAGAATTACACGAAGAATTTGAGAATTATTCTTGTAAAAACGCATAATTTTCTATGGTAAACCAAGAACAACTAAAAGAATTACAACAACGTATACAAGCGATTTCAACCTATTTGAAAATCGACCAAAAACGCATTGAACTTCAAGAAAGCGAATTAAAATCACAAGACCCTACTTTTTGGGATAATCCTAAAAAAGCAGAGGCGGATATGAAGCAAATTCGTACGTTGAAATTTTGGATTACTACTTATGAAACATTAGCATCTGCTGGAGATGATTTAGAAGTTCTTTTGGATTTTTTCAAAGCAGGAGAAGCAACCGAAGCGGAAGTTGATGCTGCCTATGCTGAATTGAAAACGAACGTTGAAGAATTAGAATTGAAAAACATGCTTTCCGGCGAAGAAGACCAACTAAGTGCGGTGCTTCAAATTACAGCTGGAGCAGGTGGAACTGAAAGTTGTGATTGGGCTTCAATGTTGATGCGTATGTACACCATGTGGGCACAAAAAAACAACTATAAACTTACCCAGTTAAACTACCAAGATGGTGATGTCGCTGGTATCAAAACTGTAACATTAGAAATTGAGGGAGATTTCGCTTTTGGATACTTGAAAGGAGAAAATGGAGTACATCGTTTAGTACGTATATCACCGTTTGATTCCAATGCAAAACGTCACACTTCTTTCGCTTCTGTATATGTGTATCCGTTGGTAGATGATACGATTGAAATCAACATCAATCCTGCCGATATCTCTTTTGAAACGATGCGTGCTAGTGGAGCGGGTGGTCAAAATGTAAACAAAGTAGAAACCGCAGTTCGTCTTCGACATGCGCCTACGGGAATTATCATTGAAAACTCTGAATCTCGTTCGCAATTAGCAAACAAAGAAAAAGCAATGCAATTATTACGTTCGCAATTATATGAGTTAGAATTACGAGCTCGTATGGAAAAACGTAACGAAATTGAAGCGAATAAAAAGAAAATTGAATGGGGTTCTCAAATTCGTAACTATGTCATGCATCCTTACAAATTAGTAAAAGATGTGCGTACTGGATATGAATCTGGAAATGTAGAGTCGATTATGGATGGGGATATAGATGAATTCTTAAAGTCCTATTTAATGACTTTTGGAAATTAATAATCATCCATTATCTCAAACAAAAACCTAAAACTGTATCTATAAATTCATCCGGTTGTTCGGCATGTACCCAATGACCAGCTTGTTGTATGGTTACTAGAGAACTATCAGGAAATGCAGTCTCAATTGCATCCCAATCTTCATCCAAAATATAGTTGGAAAGTTCACCACGAATAAAAAGTCATTGAACCCAATTTTCTTCTATTTCCAAAGAAGATAAGATTTCAGTCATTTCACGTTCTAACACATCAACATTCATGCGCCAAGCCAATTGACCTTTCTCTTTCCAATATAAATTCTTTAGCAAAA
>JBILUY010000019.1:0-22676 GCA_044370735.1 Crocinitomicaceae bacterium
ACTCCTGTACGTGAAGAGAGAAAACAATCATTAGCTATGAAATGGTTAATTGGTTACTCACGTAAACGTAATGAAAAGTCAATGGCAGGTAAGTTAGCTGCAGAAATTATTGCTGCTTCAAAAGAAGAAGGAGCTGCTTTCAAGAAAAAAGGTGATACTATTCGTATGGCTGAAGCTAACAAAGCATTCTCACATTTTAGATTTTAATTAACATGGCTAGAGATCTTAAATTTACTAGAAATATTGGTATTGCTGCTCACATCGATGCTGGAAAAACTACGACTACTGAACGTATCCTTTATTATGGTGGTGTAAACCACAAAATTGGTGAGGTTCACGATGGTGGTGCTACGATGGACTGGATGGAGCAAGAGCAAGAAAGAGGTATTACAATTACTTCTGCTGCTACTACTTTGAACTGGAACTACCGTGGTCAAAAATACCACATGAATATTATCGATACTCCGGGACACGTTGACTTTACAGTTGAGGTGAACCGTTCGTTACGTGTATTAGATGGTTTAGTTTTCTTATTTTCTGCAGTTGACGGTGTTGAGCCTCAATCTGAAACTAACTGGAGATTAGCTAATAACTACAACGTACCTCGTATTGGTTTCGTAAACAAAATGGACCGTTCTGGTGCTGATTTCTTAAACGTGTGTAAACAAGTGAAAGAAATGTTAGGTAGCCACGCTTTACCATTACAGTTAAACATCGGTGCTGAAGATGATTTCCAAGGTGTTGTTGATTTAATTAACTTTAAAGGTATCGTATGGAATGAGCACGATATGGGTATGACTTTCAAAGAAATTGAAATTCCTGCTGATATCATTGATGAGGCTCGTCAATTACGTGAAGAATTATTAGAAGCAGTTGCTGAGTTTGATGATACTTTGATGGAGAAATACTTCGAAGATCCAAATTCATTAACTGAAAGAGAAATTTTAGATGCATTAAGAGCTGCTACAATTGCTGGTAAAGTTGTACCAATGATGTGTGGATCTGCATTTAAAAATAAAGGAGTTCAAGCAATGTTGGATATGGTAATGGAAATTTTACCTTCTCCATTAGATGTTGATGGAATTACTGGTACAAATCCTAAAACAGGTGAAGAAACAGTTCGTCAACCTTCTTATGATGCTCCTTTTGCTGCATTAGCATTTAAAATTGCAACGGATCCTTTCGTAGGTCGTTTGTGTTTTATCCGTGCTTATTCTGGAAACTTACAAGCTGGTTCTTATGTATTCAACACAAGATCTGATAACAAAGAACGTATTTCTCGTATTTTCCAAATGCATGCTAACAAACAAAATCAAATTGAAGAGTTAGGTGCTGGTGATATCGGTGCGGTTGTAGGATTTAAAGATATTCGTACTGGAGATACATTGTGTGATGAAAAACACCCAATCGTTCTTGAGTCAATGAATTTCCCTGAGCCAGTAATCGGTTTAGCTATTGAACCAAAAACACAAGCTGATACAGATAAATTATCTATCGGATTAAACAAACTTTCTGAAGAAGATCCAACTTTCCGTGTAAATACAGACGAAGAGACAGGACAAACTATCATCAGTGGTATGGGTGAGCTTCACTTAGAAATCATCGTTGACCGTTTGAAAAGAGAGTTTAAGGTTGAGGTAAATCAAGGTGCTCCTCAAGTTTCTTACCGTGAAGCAATCACAGGATCTGTTGAACACAGAGAGGTTTATAAAAAACAATCAGGTGGTCGTGGTAAATTCGCTGATATTTTCGTTAAAATTTCCCCGCAAGAGGATCAAGAAAAATCAGGTCTTGAATTCGTAAACTCTATCAAAGGTGGTAACATTCCTCGTGAATTTATTCCTTCTGTTGAAAAAGGTTTCAAAGAATCAATGAAAAATGGTGTATTGGCAGGATATTTAGTAGATTCAATGAAAGTTGAATTGATCGATGGATCTTACCATAACGTCGATTCAGATTCTTTATCTTTTGAGATTTGTGCTAAAATGGCATACCGTGAAGCTTTAAGAAAATGTAAGCCAATCTTACTAGAGCCAATCATGAAATTAGAGGTTGTTACTCCAGAGGAGAACATGGGTGATGTAGTAGGTGACTTAAACCGTCGTCGTGGAATGATGAAAGGTATGGATGATAGAAATGGTGCTAAAGTTGTTAAAGCTGATGTTCCTTTATCTGAAATGTTCGGTTATGTAACACAATTACGTACTATTACTTCTGGTCGTGCTACTTCTAGTATGGAGTTCTCTCATTATGCTGAAGCTCCTAAAAACGTAGCTGATGAAGTTATCGCTAAAATCAACGGAAAAGTCAACGCTTAATACTAAATAGATGAGCCAAAAAATTAGAATTAAATTGAAATCTTACGATCATAATTTAGTTGACAAATCAGCTGAAAAAATCGTAAAAACAGTTAAAGCTACTGGTGCTGTTGTTAGTGGTCCAATTCCACTTCCAACTCATAAGAGAATTTATACTGTATTAAAATCTCCACACGTTAACAAAAAAGCTCGTGAGCAGTTTGAATTATGCTCTTACAAGCGTTTATTGGATATTTACAGTTCTTCTTCTAAGACTGTAGATGCTCTAATGAGATTAGAGTTACCAAGTGGGGTAGATGTAGAAATCAAAGTTTAATAAATAAAAGTAAAGTATGCCTGGAATTATTGGTAGAAAAGTCGGAATGACTAGCATCTATAGTGCCGAGGGTAAGGCAACGCCATGCACAGTCATAGAAGCTGGTCCTTGTGTAGTAACTCAGTTAAAGACACAAGAAAGAGATGGTTACGACGCAGTTCAATTAGGATTTGGAGAGCGTAAAGAGAACCGTACTCCTAACGCGCTTAAAGGTCATTTCAAAAAAGCAAACACAACTCCAAAAGCTAAATTAGCGGAGTTTAAAGGTTTTGATGGATTGAATTTAGGTGACGTAGTTAACGTTGAAATCTTCGAAGAAGGTGAATACGTTGGTGTTATCGGAACATCAAAAGGAAAAGGTTTCCAAGGGGTTGTGAAAAGACACAATTTTGGTGGTGTAGGTCAAGCTACCCACGGTCAGCACAACCGTCTTCGTGCTCCTGGTTCAATTGGTGCTTGTTCTTATCCTGCGAGAGTATTCAAAGGAACTAGAATGGCAGGTCAAACTGGTAACAAAAGAGTATCAACTGAGAACTTAGAAGTTTTAAAAGTTCTTGCTGACAAAAATTTAATTGTAGTGAAAGGTTCGGTTCCTGGAGCTAAAGGTTCAACAGTATTAATCGCGAAGTAATGGAAGTAAAAGTAATTGGCCAAAATGGAAAAGCTACTTCTAAAACGGTAGCATTATCTGATGCAATCTTTGGTATTGAGCCAAATGATCATGCAATTTATCTTGATGTTAAGCAACACTTAGCTAATAAGCGTCAAGGTACTCACAAAGCAAAAGAAAGAAATGAAATTGCTGGTTCTACTAGAAAAATTAAAAAACAAAAGGGAACTGGTGGTGCTCGTGCTGGTAGCATCAAATCTGGTACAATCGTTGGTGGAGGTCGTATTTTCGGTCCAAGACCAAGAAATTACCATTTCAAATTGAACATTAAATTAAAACGTTTAGCTAGAAAATCTGCTTTCGCATATAAAGCGAAAAATGATTCTTTAATCGTTTTAGAAGATGTGAATTTTGATGCAATCAAAACAAAAAACTTCATTTCTTTAATCAACAATTTAGAATTGGCAAATGATAAAGTGTTATTTATTTTGGGATCACAAAATGATAACGTATATTTGTCTTCTAGAAACTTGAAAAGAGTTAAGGTTGTAACTGCTGATTCGGTTAATACATACGATGTGTTGAACGCGAAGAAAGTCGTTATGGCTCAAAGTTCTATTGAAGTTATTGAAAAAATTCTTAACTAAAATTAAGTGATGAATAGTATTATTAAAAAACCTCTTATCACTGAAAAGGCGTCTGTTGCGATGGAAACTCGCAACAGATTTACTTTCTTAGTAGAAAGATCAGCTAATAAGGTAGAGATAAGAAAGGCTGTCGAAAAAATGTATGGTGTTTCAATTACTGAAGTACGTACACAAACCTATGGCGGCGGAAAATCCTCTGTTAAACACACTAACAAAGGTATCGTTGTGCAACCTAACAATCCTTGGAAAAAGGCAATTGTAACAGTTGCAGATGGAGAAACGATTGATTTGTATAACAACATTTAAGAATTAGAAATGGGTCTTAAGAAATTCAAGCCTGTAACTCCAGGGCAAAGACACAAGGTTAACAGTACATTTACTGAAATTACAACTGATGCTCCTGAAAAATCATTAGTTGCTAAGAAGAAAAAGTCTGGTGGCCGTAACAATGACGGTAGAATGACCATGAGATATTTAGGAGGTGGTCACAAACAAAGATACCGTGTAATTGATTTTAAAAGAGAAAAGCAAGACATTCCTGCGACGGTTAAAACTATCGAATACGATCCAAACCGTACTGCACGTATCGCTTTACTTTATTATGCTGATGGTGAGAAAAGATATATTCTTGCTCCTGAAGGATTAAAAGTAGGTGATACTGTAATTTCTGGAAAAACTGCAACTCCGAATGTAGGAAACGCAATGTTTTTGAGTGATGTTCCTCTAGGGACTGTTATTCATAATATTGAGTTACAACCTGGAAAAGGTGGTGCTATTGCAAGAGGTGCTGGTACTTATGCTCAATTGAATGCTCGTGATGGTCGTTTCGCAATTATCAAATTACCTTCTGGTGAGACTAGAATGATTTTGGTAACATGTATGGCGACTATTGGTTCAGTTTCAAACTCAGAACACAGTTTAGTTGTTTCTGGTAAAGCTGGACGTTCTAGATGGTTAGGTAGAAGACCACGTGTACGTGGTGTAGTAATGAACCCAGTTGATCACCCAATGGGGGGTGGTGAAGGTAGAAATGCCGGAGGTCATCCAAGATCACGTAAAGGTTTACCTGCTAAGGGTTATAAGACTCGTTCTAAAACCAAATATTCAGAAAAGTATATCATTGAGAGAAGAAAGAAATAGTACGTTATGAGTAGATCGTTAAAAAAACCACCATTTGTTCATTACAAATTATTCAAAAGAGTGGAAGAAGCACAAGCTTCTAATAGTAAAGCGGTGATCAAAACTTGGTCAAGAGCTTCTACAATTACTCCTGATTTTGTAGGTTTAACAGTGGCTGTACACAATGGGAATAAGTTTATTCCTGTTTTCGTTACTGAGAACATGGTAGGACACAAGTTAGGTGAATTTTCACCAACGCGTAACTTCCGTGGTCATGGTGCAGATAAGAAAAATAAGAAAAGATAGTTTTTAAAATAGCAGTGACATGGGCGCTAGAAAAAGATTAAGAGCTGAACAATTAAAGGAGGTAAAAGGTAATACAGCTATTGCTAGCTTAAAAGCTTCTCCAATTGCTCCGAGAAAAATGAGATTAGTTGCAGATCTTATTAGAGGAGTAGAAGTAAACAAAGCTCTAAATATATTGCAACATAATTCAAAATTTGCTTCTAAAAGTCTTGAGAAGTTATTGCGTTCAGCAATTGCTAATTGGGAACAAAAAAATGAAGGTAAAAGTATTGAAGACGAAAACTTAGTTGTAACGTCTATCCAAGTTGATAGTGCTGCAATGATGAAAAGAATTCAAACTGCACCTCAAGGTAGAGCACATAGAGTTAGAAAAAGATCGAACCACGTTACCATTATCATTGATGGTGCTAAATAAGTAATAGAACATGGGACAAAAAACAAATCCAATTGGTAATAGATTAGGTTTCATCCACGGATGGGAATCTAATTGGTATGGAGGAAGTGAGTACAGAGATAAAATCGTTGAAGATGATAAAATCCGTAAGTACTTATTTACTCGTTTATCAAGAGCTAGTATTTCAAAAATTATTATTGAAAGAACGTTAAAACTTGTAACTGTTACTATTAATACAGCACGTCCAGGTGTGATTATTGGTAAAGGTGGTCAAGAGGTTGATAAACTTAAAGAAGAATTAAAGAAATTGACGAAAAAAGAGATCCAAATCAACATTTTCGAGGTTAAACGTCCTGAATTGGATGCTCGTTTAGTTGCAGATGGTATCGCTCGTCAAATTGAAGCTCGTATTTCTTTCCGTCGTGCAATCAAGATGGCTATTGGTTCAACGATGCGTATGGGTGCAGAAGGTATAAAAGTTAAAATATCAGGTCGTCTTAATGGTGCTGAAATGGCACGTACTGAGATGTACAAAGATGGACGTACTCCGTTACATACGTTCAGAGCTGATATTGATTATGCTGTATCAGAAGCTCACACGACTTATGGTAGAATTGGTATCAAAGTTTGGATCTGTAAAGGTGAAGTTTTCGGTAAAAGAGATTTATCTCCTAACATCGGAATGGCTGCTGCAGGTTCTAAAGGTAATTCCTCTCAAGCTCCAGGTCGTAAACCAGCACCAAAAAGAAAGAAAAAGTAATTGATTTAAAACATTAATTAAGATGTTACAACCAAAAAGAACCAAATTTAGAAGAGTACAAAAAGGACGTAATCGTGGTGAAGCTCAAAGAGGTAGCACTATCGCTTTCGGATCTTTTGGACTTAAGACATTGGAACCAGCATGGATTACTTCAAGACAAATCGAAGCTTCTCGTATCGCTGTAACTCGTTACATGAAAAGAGAGGGTCAGGTTTGGATTAGAATTTTCCCTGATAAGCCTGTTACGTCTAAACCAGCGGAAGTACGTATGGGTAAAGGTAAAGGTGCTCCTAGCCACTGGGTTGCTGTTGTTAAACCAGGTAGAATTTTGTTTGAAGCAGATGGAGTTCCTTACGAAATTGCTAAGGAAGCTTTACGTTTAGCTGCACAAAAATTGCCAGTTAAATGCAAATTCATCGTTCGTAACGATTATGTTGTACCAGGTAAATAACAAGTAAGATGAAGCAACAAGATATTTTAAAGTTATCAGACGCAGATTTAAGAAATCAAGTGTCTACTTTAGAAGATAAAATCGCAAGATTAAAATTATCTCATAAAGTAACTCCGGTTGAAAATCCACTTCAGATTCGTTCAGTGAGAAAAACAATCGCTCGTTTGAAAACAGAATTGACAAAAAGAGCAACACAAGCTTAGGCTTGTTTAATTTGAAATTAGCTTAAAATGGAAAAGCGTAATTTAAGAAAAGAGAGAATTGGTGTTGTTACAAGTGACAAAATGGAGAAATCCATCGTTGTTTCTGTAGAAAGAAAAGTAAAACATCCAAAATATGGTAAATTCGTCAAAAAAACTACTAAATTTGTAGCCCATGATGAAAATAATGATTGTAACGAAGGTGATACAGTTAGAATCATGGAGACGAGACCATTGTCTAAAAACAAGAATTGGAGATTAGTAGAAATTGTAGAAAGAGCTAAATAATCCTATAGAATGATACAACAGGAATCAAGACTTTCAGTAGCTGATAACTCCGGTGCAAAAGAGGTGTTATGTATCCGCGTTTTAGGGGGTACAAAACGCCGTTATGCATCCGTTGGAGATAAAATCGTAGTTGCTGTAAAGAGCGCAACGCCCTCTGGTGCCGTTAAGAAAGGTCAGGTAGCCAAGGCTGTAATTGTAAGAACTAAAAAAGAAGTACGTAGAGCTGATGGCTCTTACATCCGTTTCGATGATAACGCAGTAGTTATCTTGAATCAGGCTGGTGAAATGAGAGGTACTCGTATTTTTGGACCAGTAGCACGTGAGCTTCGTGAGAACAATTTCATGAAAATTGTTTCTCTTGCTCCAGAAGTACTTTAAAATTTGTGGAAGTTATGTTAAAGAAATTACACATTAAAGTTGGAGACACTGTTAAAGTACTTAGCGGTGAATCTCGTGGACAAGAGGGAAAAATTCTTGTTATTGACAAGAAGAAAAACCGTGCAACTGTAGAAGGACTTAATATTGTTAAGCGTCATGCTAAACCAAGTGCTTCTAATCCTCAAGGAGGAATTGTTGAAAAAGAGGGAGGAATTCATGTTTCCAACCTAATGGTCGTTCATAACGGTAAAGCTACGAGAGTAGGTCGTAAATTGAACGGAGCAGGTAAGTTAGTTCGTTATTCAAAAAAGTCAGGGGAGGAAATTAAGTAATGAGTTATACACCAAGACTAAAGGAAAAGTATGCACAGGAAATTATTCCTGCACTTACTGAAAAATTTGGGTACAAAACCGTTATGCGTGTGCCTAAGTTAAATAAAATTGTACTTAGCCAAGGAGTTGGAGATGCAGTTGCTGACAAAAAATTAGTTGATAATGCTGTTGCTGATTTAACTAAAATTGCTGGTCAAAGAGCGATTGCTACTATATCTAAAAAAGATATCTCTAACTTTAAATTACGTAAAGGAATGCCAGTAGGTACTAAAGTTACGTTACGTGGTGAGAAAATGTATGATTTCTTAGATAGATTAATCTCTGTAGCATTACCTAGAACAAGAGACTTTAGAGGAATTAATCCAAAAGGTTTTGATGGAAGAGGTAACTACAATTTAGGTATCAAAGAACATATCATTTTCCCTGAAATTGATATTGACAAAGTTAGTAGAATTATGGGTATGGATATTACATTTGTAACATCTGCTCAGAATGATGAAGAAGCAAAAGCATTATTAGATGCATTTGGTTTTCCATTTATCAAAAAATAATTAAGATGGCTAAGGAATCAATGAAAGCGCGTGAGCGCAAAAGAGAAAGAATGGTAGCTAGAGATGCTGAAAAAAGAGCAGCTCTTACTTCTATTTTGAAATCTACAAGTACTGAAGATTCAGTTCAAGATGCAAAATGGGATGCTATGTTAGCAATTCAAAAATTACCAGCAAATGGTTCTAAAGTACGCCTTCACAATCGTTGTGGATTGACAGGTCGTCCTAGAGGATATATGAGACAATTTGGTATCTCAAGGGTAACTTTCCGTGAGATGGCTTTGGCTGGTAAAATCCCAGGTGTTAAAAAATCAAGTTGGTAAACCTCATATAAGGAAAAAAATGAATACAGATCCAATTGCAGATTTCTTGACTCGAATTAGAAATGCGAGCAACGCTCGTTTAAAAATGGTTGAAATACCAGGTTCTAATATCAAAAGAGCTATGACTCAAATTTTATTTGACCAAGGTTATATTTCTAACTATAAATTCGAGGATGATGGAAAACAAGGTGTAATTAAAATTGCACTTAAATACAATCAGTCTACTAAGACTCCAGCTATTACTAAAATTGAACGTGCATCACGTCCAGGGTTACGTAAATATAGTGGAGCAGCAGAGATGCCAAGAGTATTAAATGGTTTAGGTATCGCTATTGTTTCTACTTCTAAAGGAGTAGTAACTGATAAAGAAGCTAGAAAAAACAACGTAGGAGGAGAAGTTCTTTGCTACGTGTATTAATTAAAACACAGTTATAAAATGTCAAGGATAGGTAAATCCCCGATTACAATCCCGAGTGGAGTAGAAGTAAAAGTTGACGGAAATGTAATTTCTGTTAAAGGTTCTAAAGGTACTTTGACTCAAGAATTTGATTCTTCAATCACTGTATCTATTGAGGACAATGTTATAACTTTTAACCGCGAATCAGATGCACCTCAACATAGAGCAAAGCATGGTTTATACCGTGCTTTGGTTAACAATATGATTGTTGGTGTTTCGGAAGGGTACAAGAAGGAAATGGAAATTGTTGGTGTTGGTTACCGTGCTACTGCTACTGGTCAAACTTTAGAATTAGCTTTAGGTTTTTCTCACCAAATTATAATGGAACTTCCTTCTGAAATTAAGGTATCTGCAGACACCCAAAAGGGTAAAGCACCTGTTGTAACGCTAGAGTCATTCGACAAGCAGTTAGTAGGTCAAGTTGCAGCCAAAATTCGTTCCCTTCGCAAGCCTGAACCATATAAAGGTAAAGGTATCCGATTTGTTGGTGAAGATATTAGAAGAAAGGCTGGTAAGTCTGCAGGTAAAAAATAATAAATTATATCATGGCATTTAGTAAAATAAACAGAAGAGCTAAGATTAAAAGAAGAATCAGAAAAAAAGTTTCTGGTACTGCTCAATTGCCTCGTTTAACTGTATTCCGTAGTAACAAGCAAATTTATGCTCAGTTAATTGATGATACTAACGGTGTTACTTTGGTTTCTGCTAGTTCTTACAAAAACGACGCTGCTCATGCTGGAAATAAAGTTGAGCAAGCTGCTGTTGTTGGTAAATTAGTTGCTGAAAAAGCAATTAAAGCGGGAATCGAAAAAGTAGTATTTGATAGAAATGGATATTTATATCACGGAAGAGTAAAATCATTAGCTGACTCTGCAAGAGAAGGCGGACTTAAATTTTAAACGATGGCAACAAATAACGTAAATAGAGTTAAATCTACAGAAGCTGAATTAAAAGATAAGTTAGTAGCTGTTAACCGTGTTACTAAAGTAACTAAAGGTGGACGTACTTTCAGTTTTTCAGCAATCGTAGTTGTTGGTGATGAAAACGGAATCGTTGGTCATGGATTAGGTAAAGCTAAAGAAGTAACTGAAGCTATTACTAAAGGTATCGATGATGCAAAGAAAAACTTGATTCGTGTTCCGATTTTAAAAGGAACAGTTCCTCACGCACAAAAAGGTAAATTCGGTGGTGCAGAAGTTCTACTTAAACCAGCTACTCCGGGTACAGGAGTTATCGCAGGTGGTGCTATGCGTGCTGTATTAGAAAGTGTAGGTGTACACAATGTATTAGCTAAATCTCAAGGTTCTTCTAACCCTCACAATGTTATTAAAGCTACTATGGATGCTTTAGGTAATATGAGAGATGCAGTTACAGTTGCAAGACAACGTGGTATTAGTTTAGATAAAGTGTTTAACGGTTAATATTTTATTATGGCGACAATTAAAATTAAGCAAGTAAGAAGTGCTATTAAACGTCCAGCTGTACAGAAAGCTACTGTTAAAGCTTTAGGACTTAGAAAAATAAACCAAGTTGTTGAGCATGAAGCTACACCACAAATTCTTGGTATGGTTAAAAAAGTACAACATCTAATTGAAGTTGTTGAGTAGAATCTTTAAATCGAATTAAAATGAATTTACATAATTTAACTCCGGCAAAAGGTTCTGTTAAGAAGTCTAAAAGAATTGGTCGTGGTCAAGGATCTGGACACGGTGGGACTTCTACAAGAGGACACAAAGGAGCAAAATCTAGATCTGGTTACAGTAAGAAAATCGGATTTGAAGGTGGTCAAATGCCTCTTCAAAGAAGAGTTCCTAAGTTCGGGTTTAAGAATATCAATCGTGTAGAATATAAGGCTATTAATTTAGATGTTATTCAGTCTTTGATCGAGCGTAAGAACGTAACTGAAATTACTCCTGAGGTATTACGTAATTTTGGTGTTATTTCACGAAATGATTTAGTAAAAGTACTAGGTAGAGGTGAATTAAAATCTAAAATTAATGTAACTGCTCATAAGTTTTCTGGTTCTGCGAAAGCAGTAATTGAAGGACAGGGTGGTAATTGTTCAGAAATCTAATTAAATTTGCCTTTATTTTTAAAATGAAGAAGTTTATACAGAACATAAAAAATATCTGGAAAGTTGAAGAATTGAGAAAGAGAATTATTTTAACTCTTTCTCTAATTCTTGTTTACAGAATTGGTTCGTTTGTTATTATTCCTGGTGTTGATTATGACGCACTTGCTTTAGCAAATGAAAAAGGTGGAACAAATGCACTAGAATCTCTATTGTCTTTATTCTCTGGTGGAGGGTTTACAAATGCTTCTATTATGGCTTTAGGAATAATGCCTTATATTAGTGCATCTATCATTATGCAATTATTAGGTATGGCTGTTCCAGCTGTTCAAAGAATGCAAAATGAGGGTGAATCTGGTAGAAAACGTATAAGTAATATTACAAGAGTTTTAACTATTGCAATATGTGCATTACAAGCTCCTACCTATTTAACTATGTACGTTGGAGGAAAAGATGCTATAGTTGACAGTTCTACTTTATGGTGGGTACAATCAACTTTAGTAATGATTGCTGGTTCCATGTTTGCCGTTTGGTTAGGTGAAAGAATTACTGACAAAGGTATTGGTAATGGTATTTCTTTACTAATAACTGTTGGTATTATGTCAAGATTGCCACAAGCTATTTTTGCAGAGATAGGATTTAAAGAAGACAAAATATTGCTAATTGTTTTAGAATTAGTAGCATTTATGTTTATTGTTCTTGGTACAATTTTGATTGTTCAGGGAGTTAGAAAAATTCCTATCAACACTGCAAAACGTGTTGTTGGTTCCAGAAATACTGACTTACAAGGAGCTAGAAGTTATTTGCCTATTAAAGTAAATGCAAGTGGTGTTATGCCGATTATTTTTGCTCAGGCAATCATGACTATTCCTGTAATGATCCTTTCAGGTTCTACCAATAGTTCTGGGAACTTTATTCAAAGAACACTAGGTGACCCTTATGGTGTTTCTTACAATGTCTTATTAGCAGTATTGATTATTGTTTTTACTTTTTTCTATACAGCAATAATGATTAATCCACGTAAGATGGCTGATGATATGAAACGTAGTGGTGGTTTTATTCCAGGAATTAAACCTGGAGAGGAAACTGAAAGTTATATTGATACATTAGTATCAAGAATAACTTTGCCAGGTTCATTATTTTTAGCTATTATTGCAATTTTACCTTCTATTGCTCATCAAATTGGAATAACTTCTGGTTTTGAGATGTTTTTTGGTGGTACATCTTTATTAATTATGGTTGGGGTTGTATTAGATACACTTCAGCAAATCGAGACGTATTTATTAAACAAACATATGGATGGTTTAATGGATGGGACAAGAGTAAGAGGAAGACAATTATCTAACGAATTAACTGAATATTAAAATGGCAAAGCAAGCATCAATTGAGCAAGATGGTACTATCATCGAAGCATTGTCAAATGCAATGTTCAGAGTTGAGTTAGAAAATGGTCACGTAATAACGGCACACATTTCTGGTAAGATGAGAATGTTTTACATTAAAATTCTTCCAGGTGATAGAGTAAAGGTTGAGATGTCACCTTATGATTTGACTAAGGGGCGAATCTCGTTTAGATATAAATAGATCAAGTCCTAAAATTTAAGAAAATGAAAGTAAGAGCTTCAGTTAAAAAACGTTCTGCAGATTGCAAGATCGTAAAAAGAAAAGGAAGAGTTTATGTGATTAACAAAAAGAATCCTAAACTTAAACAAAGACAAGGGTAATATATTATTAATATGGCACGTATAGCAGGTATCGATTTACCAAAAAGAAAAAGAGGTGTTATTGGTTTAACTTACATCTTTGGTATTGGCCGTAGCACGGCGAAACAAATTCTTTCAAAAAATAACATTGACGAGAATATTAAAGTTCAAGAATGGAATGATGATCAAATAGCTTTAATTCGTGAATCAGTTGGCGAATTAAAAGTTGAAGGTCAATTACGTTCAGAGATTCAATTGAACATTAAACGTTTAATGGATATTGGTTGTAATAGAGGAATTCGTCACAGAGCTGGTTTACCATTAAGAGGTCAAAGAACTAAGAATAACTCTAGAACTAGAAAAGGTAGAAGAAAAACAGTTGCTAATAAGAAAAAAGCGACTAAATAATAAATAGTATGGCAAAAGCTGATAAAAAGAAGAAGAAAAACGTCAAAGTAGATGCAATGGGTGAAGCGCATATCCAAGCTACCTTCAACAATGTTATTATTTCTTTGACTAACAACGCTGGTCAAGTTATTTCTTGGTCATCGGCTGGAAAAATGGGCTTCAGAGGATCTAAAAAGAATACTCCATATGCTGCACAAGTTGCTGCTGAAGATTGTTCTAAAGAAGCTTATGACTTCGGATTACGTAAGGTAAAAGTTTTCGTAAAAGGACCAGGTGGAGGTCGTGAGTCTGCAATTCGTTCAATTCATAATTCTGGAATTGAAGTTGTAGAAATCGTTGACATCACTCCACTACCACATAACGGATGTAGACCTCCAAAACGTAGAAGAGTATAGTTTATTAACCTTAAAGGAGAGTATAGAGTATCGAAGGAAAGCCTTAATTCATACTCTCTCCTTTTTTAATTTTATAATATGGCAAGATATACAGGTCCTAAAACTAAAATTGCTAGACGTTTTAACGAAGCGATTTTTGGTGCAGACAAATCATTAGAAAAAAGACCTTATGGTCCAGGACAACATGGTCCAGCAAAAAGAAGAGGTGGTAAAAAATCAGAGTATGCTGTGCAATTAGCAGAAAAGCAAAAAGCAAAGTATACTTATGGTATCTTAGAGCGCCAATTCTCTAATCTATTTGAAAAAGCTTCTAGATTGAAAGGTATTACAGGTGAAAACTTGTTACAATTATGTGAGTCTAGATTAGATAATACAGTATATAGATTAGGTATTTCTCCATCTAGAAGAGGTGCTAGACAATTGGTTTCACACAGACACATTACTGTAAATGGAGAGGTTGTAAACATCCCTTCATACACTTTAAAAGTTGGTGATGTTGTTGGTGTTAGAGAAAAATCTAAATCTTTAGAGGCAATTAACTCTTCTTTATCTTCAACAACAAAAAGATATGATTGGTTAGATTGGAATCCTTCGGAAATGGCTGGTAAATTCTTGGCTACTCCATCAAGAGATATGATACCTGAAAATATCAAAGAACAATTAATCGTCGAATTGTATTCTAAATAATAATTAAAGAATTAACATGGCTATTTTAGATTTTCAAAAGCCTGACAAGGTAATAATGATTCAGTCAGATGAGCGAAAAGGTCAATTTGAGTTTCGCCCATTAGAGCCTGGATATGGTATTACTGTTGGTAACGCATTACGCCGAATTTTATTGTCTTCTTTAGAAGGTTTTGCAATTTCTTCTATTAGAATTGAAGGTGTTGATCATGAATTTGCTACTATCAAAGGAGTTGTTGAAGATGTTACTGAGATTGTTTTAAATTTAAAACAAGTAAATTTCAAACAACAAATTGATGGAACTGATAACGAAACGGTTGTAATTTCTGTTTCAGGTCAAGATAAATTTACTGCAGGAGATATTGGTAAGTTTACATCTGCTTTTCAGGTTTTAAATCCTGATTTGGTTATTTGTAACATGGAAACTTCAGTTAAATTAGAGATTGAACTTACTATCATTAAGGGTAGAGGTTATGTTCCTGCTGAAGAAAATAAGACTGCAGGTGTTCCATTTGGTACGATTTTTATCGACTCAATTTTTACTCCAATTGTAAATGTCAATTACAAGATTGAAAATTTCCGTGTAGAACAGAAAACGGATTATGAAAAATTGTTGATTGAAATTACAACTAATGGTTCAATTCATCCAAAAGATGCTCTTAAAGAAGCAGCTAAAATATTAATTCATCATTTTATGTTATTCTCTGATGAGAAAATTACATTAGATAATGAAACAAAATCTGAAACTGAAGAGTTTGATGAGACATCTTTACATATGAGACAACTTTTAAAAACAAAGTTAGTTGATATGGATTTATCTGTACGTGCTCTTAATTGTTTGAAAGCTGCAGATGTTGAAACACTTGGTGATTTAGTATCTTACAATAAGAACGATTTATTGAAGTTTAGAAACTTCGGTAAAAAATCTTTAACTGAGTTAGATGACTTAGTTGAAGGAAAAGGTCTTACTTTCGGTATGAATGTAGCCAAATATAAATTAGACAGAGACTAACATTTAATTGAGCGTATTACAATGAGACACGGTAATAAATTAAATCACTTGGGAAGAAAGTCAGCTCACAGAAAAGCGATGCTTTCCAATATGGCAAATTCTTTGATTGAACACAAAAGAATTACTACAACAATTGCTAAAGCTAAAGCTTTGAGAGTTTTTGTTGAGCCACTTATCACTAAATCTAAAACTGATTCAACTCATTCTAGAAGAACAGTTTTTAGTTATTTGAAAAATAAAGATGCAGTTTCTACTTTATTTAGAGATGTTGCTCCTAAAGTTTCAACTAGAAATGGTGGTTACACTAGAATCATTAGAACAGGTTTCAGATTAGGAGATAATGCTGAAATGTGTATGATTGAATTAGTAGATTTTAATGAATTATTATTAGCTGCAGCTGCACCTAAAAAGACTACTCGTCGTTCTAGAAAAGCAGCTCCAAAAGCTGAGACTACTGAAACTACTGTTGAAGATACTACAACAGAAGCAACTGATACTCCGGATGCTCCTGAGGCTTCATCAGAAGAAACAACTTCAGAAGAATAATTTTTATTCAAAGAATATTTAAAGGGCAATAGTTTAACTATTGCCCTTTTTTATGGAATAATGTTTATACATTATTTTAATTTTTAAAAACTATTAATTTTCAGATAGACTCTTTTTTTTAATTTTGTATAAAATTTCAATATGGAAGATAAAAAACCAGCAGTACTTTTATTAGAAGATGGAACTGTTTTTACAGGGTATGCAGTTGGAAAAGTAGGTATTACTACAGGTGAGATTGCATTCAATACTGGAATGACTGGGTACCAAGAAGTATTTACTGATCCTTCTTATTTAGGTCAGATATTAATTATGAATACAGCTCATATTGGTAATTATGGTGTACATGCTGATGAAAGAGAGTCGGATGGAATTAAAATTGCCGGATTAGTAACAAAAAAATACTCTGATGTTTTTTCCAGATCCTCTGCTGAAGGTTCGCTTGATGATTTAATGAAAAACAATTCATGTGTTGGTATTTCTGATGTTGATACTCGTGCTTTAGTAAGACACATACGAAGTAAAGGTGCAATGAATGCAATTATTTCTTCAGAGAATCTTGATATTGATTTTTTAAAAAATGAATTAGCTAAGGTTCCTTCTATGGCTGGTTTAGAATTATCTTCACGTGTTTCTACTAAAGAAGTTTATGATGTTCAGCCAGAAAGCCCTTCATTAAGAGTTGCTTTACTTGATCTAGGTGTAAAAAGAAACATAACACAATGTTTGGTTGATCGTGGTTGTCATGTTAGGGTTTTCCCAATGAATGCAACTGTTGAGGAAATGAATTCTTTTAATCCTGATGGTTTTATGTTATCCAATGGACCTGGTGATCCTGGTGCTATGACAGAGACAGTTTCACTTGTTAAGGATATCGTAGCGCAAAACAAGCCCATTTTTGGAATTTGTTTAGGACATCAAGTGTTAGCTTTAAGCCAAGGATTAACAACTGAAAAAATGTTTAATGGACATAGAGGTATAAATCATCCTATTAAAAACTTAAAAACTGGAAGAGGTGAAATTACGTCTCAAAATCACGGTTTTGTTGTTTCTAAAGATAGTGTGAGTAAAAATCCTTCTATTGAAGTTACCCATGTACATTTAAATGATGATACTATCGCTGGAATAGAAATAAAAGGAAAGCCTGTATTTTCTGTACAATATCACCCTGAAGCATCAGCTGGTCCACATGATTCAAGATATCTGTTTGATCAGTTTATTGATAATATGAATAAATTTAAAAATTAAGATGAGTTTAATTACTAAAGTTGTCGGAAGACAAATCTTGGATTCTAGAGGTAATCCTACTGTTGAAGTTGATGTTTATACTTCAAATGGAGTTTTGGGAAGAGCTGCAGTTCCATCTGGAGCTTCAACAGGTGTTCATGAGGCAGTTGAATTAAGAGATGGGGACAAGAGTGTTTATTTAGGAAAAGGTGTTTTAAAAGCGGTTAATAATGTGAATACTGTTATTAATGATGCTTTAGTTGGAAAACACGTTTATGATCAAAAAGGAATTGATCAAGTATTGTTAAGTTTAGATGGTACAGAAAACAAATCTAATCTTGGAGCAAATGCAATTTTAGGTACTTCGTTAGCAGTTGCAAGAGCAGCAGCGGATGAGGCTGGAATGTCTTTGTATCAATATATTGGAGGGGTAGGTGCAGTAACTATGCCTGTACCCATGATGAATATTTTGAATGGTGGTTCACATGCAGATAACTTAATCGATATTCAAGAGTTTATGGTGATGCCATTTGGTGCTTCTTCTTTTTCAGAAGGTTTAAGAATGGGAACTGAAATTTTCCACCACTTAAAAAGTGTTTTGAAAGAAAAAGGAATGTCTACTAACGTTGGTGATGAAGGTGGTTTTGCTCCTAACTTAGGTTCTAACGAAGAGGCTATTCAAGTTGTCATGGAAGCAATTAAAAAAGCTGGTTACACACCAGGTGAAGATGTATGGATTGCTTTAGATGCAGCTTCTTCTGAGTTCTATAAAAATGGAAAATACTTTTTTGAGTCTACAGGAGAAGAGCGTACTTCTGAAGAAATGGTTGCTTTCTGGGAAGAGTGGTGTGCTAAATATCCAATTATCTCAATTGAAGATGGTTTAGCAGAAGATGATTGGGCAGGTTGGAAATTAGCTACAGAGAAGTTAGGTGATAAAGTACAATTAGTTGGTGATGATTTATTTGTTACTAATTCAAAAAGATTAGCTAGAGGTATTTCTGAAAATACAGCTAATTCAATCCTTGTTAAAGTAAACCAAATCGGTTCATTAACTGAAACGATAGAAGCTGTTCAATTGGCTACTAAAAACGGTTATACATCTGTAATGTCACATAGAAGTGGTGAGACAGAAGATAACACGATTGCTGATTTAGCTGTTGCATTAAATTGTGGACAAATTAAAACAGGTTCTGCTTCAAGAAGTGATCGTATGTCTAAATACAATCAATTATTAAGAATTGAAGAAGAATTAGGTTCTACTGCTGTTTATTTAGGTAAAAACTTCAAGTTTATTAAATAATTAAGCTTCAAAATTATGATAAAGGCTACTTCTATTGAGGTAGCCTTTGTTGTTTGATTTAATAAATTGAAATTATTTTTAATTGCTGAACAAGAAACGCACAAAAACGTTTTATCTTTATACTAGAATATAATATCGTATGACAATCCAAGAATTTCAACAAGATATCCTACAAGGTATTCCAAGTGAATTACCTACAGAGTCGGAATATGATTTTTCTATAAATCATGCTCCAAAGAGAAAACAAATATTATCAAAGGCTGAAACTCGTTTGGCTTTGGAAAATGCACTGCGTTATTTCCCTAAAAAGTTTCATGCTGAGTTAGCTCCAGAGTTTTTACAAGAATTGAATGATTACGGTCGTATTTACATGTATCGATTCAGACCGAATTATAAAATGTATGCTCGTCCGATTGAAGAATATCCTGGGAAATCTTCACAAGCGAAAGCGATTATGTTGATGATCCAAAATAATTTGGATTATGCAGTTGCACAACATCCACATGAATTAATTACCTATGGTGGAAATGGTGCAGTATTTCAAAACTGGATACAATATCGATTGACGATGAAGTATTTAGCTGAAATGACAGATGATCAAACCTTGGTCATGTATTCTGGTCATCCAATGGGATTGTATCCATCGCATAAAGATGCTCCAAGAGTAGTTGTAACAAATGGAATGGTAATACCTAATTACTCTAAACCAGATGATTGGGAGAGAATGAATGCCTTGGGTGTTTCACAATATGGTCAAATGACTGCTGGTTCGTATATGTATATTGGACCACAAGGGATTGTACATGGAACAACAATTACCGTTTTAAACGGATTTAGAAAAATTAAAAAGTCACCTGCTGGTTCATTATTTGTAACTTCAGGATTAGGTGGTATGTCTGGTGCTCAGCCGAAAGCAGGTAACATTGCTGGCTGTGTGACTGTGTGTGCTGAAGTAAATCCAAAAATTACAAAAATTAGACACGAACAAGGTTGGATTAATGAAATCATTTCTGATTTAGATGCTTTAGTAGCAAGAGTTCGAGAAGCACAAGCAAACAAAGAAGTGGTGTCAATTGCCTATTTAGGAAATGTTGTAGAGGTATGGGAGAAATTTGATAGCGCTGAATTACACATTGATTTAGGATCAGATCAAACTTCATTACACAATCCTTGGGCAGGTGGATATTATCCTGTGGGATTATCATTTGAAGAGTCTAATATTTTGATGGCAGAAAACCCAGAATTGTTTAAACAAAAAGTTAGAGAAACGCTTGTAAGACATGCTGCTGCTGTAAATAAACATACAGCAAAAGGAACGTATTTCTTTGATTATGGAAATGCCTTTTTGCTAGAAGCATCTCGTGCTGGAGCTGATATTATGGCGGAGAATGGAATTGATTTTAGATATCCATCCTATGTACAGGATATTATGGGACCAATGTGTTTTGACTACGGATTTGGTCCATTTAGATGGGTATGTGCTTCTGGAAAAGCCGAAGATTTAGCAAAAACGGATGCAATTGCTTGTCAAGTTTTGGAAGAATTAATGAAATCGAGTCCTGCTGAAATTCAGCAACAAATGGCTGATAATATTCAATGGATTAAAGGCGCTCAAGAAAATAAATTAGTAGTAGGTTCACAAGCTCGTATTTTATATGCAGACGCTGAAGGACGTATGAAAATTGCTGAAGCATTTAATAAAGCGATAGCTGCAGGTCAGATTGGTCCTGTAGTATTAGGACGTGATCATCATGATGTATCTGGAACAGATTCACCATTTAGAGAAACATCTAATATTTATGATGGTTCTCGTTTTACAGCAGATATGGCAATCCATAATGTAATTGGAGATAGTTTCCGTGGAGCAACATGGGTTTCAATTCACAACGGAGGTGGAGTAGGATGGGGAGAAGTGATTAATGGTGGTTTCGGAATGTTATTAGATGGATCGGATGATGCTGATAGACGTTTAAAATCAATGTTACATTGGGATGTAAACAATGGGATTTCAAGAAGAAGCTGGGCAAGAAATGAAGGAGCTATTTTTGCAATCAAGCGTGCTATGGAACAAGAACCTAAATTAAAGGTTACTATTCCTGAATTGGTTGAAGCGGATGTATTGGATAATTTGTTTATCGAAGAGAAGATCTAAATAATCTCAATAAATGATTAAGGGCTGAATTTCAGCCCTTTTTTTATGAATTAATTTTAATTTTCGATTTAGAATTAAATGATTTAGTATTTTTGAAAAGTAAGTAAAAAATATGAGTAATCAGAATCCAGAACAAAAGGCTAGAGATACTATTGATTTGATGTTATCTCAATCTGGTTGGATAATACAAGATAAAAACAAAATAAATCTAGTTGCAGGATTAGGGATTGCTGTTAGAGAATACCAGACAGCAGTTGGACCTGCCGATTATGTTTTATTTGTAGATAAAAAGCCTGTTGGAATTATTGAAGCAAAACGTGCTGAGCTAGGAGTTTCATTATCCGTAGTGGAAGAACAATCGGTTGAATACGCTCAATCTAAATTAAGGTTGTTGAATAATGATCCATTGCCATTTGTGTATGAAAGTACAGGGTTAATTACTCGTTTTACGGATTACAGAGATCCGAAACCAAGAGCAAGAGTTGTTTACTCTTTTCATAAACCAGAAACGTTCAAAGCTTGGTTGTCTGATGATGTTACATTACGAAAACGATTGAAAGATAATCTCCCTGTTTTGGTTGGAGATGGTTTGCGTGATTGTCAGATAGAGGCAATTACGAATTTAGAAAAGTCATTCAAAGAACAACGATTAAAGTCTTTGGTACAAATGGCGACAGGGTCAGGAAAGACATTTACCGCAATTACTTTTATTTACCGTTTATTAAAATATGCGAAAGCAAAACGTATTTTATTTTTAGTTGACACCAAAAACCTAGGAGAACAAGCAGAAAGCGAATTTCGTTCTTTTACACCCAACGATGATAACCGTTTGTTTACAGAATTATATGGTGTTACTCGTTTAAATAGTTCGTTTATTCCTAATGATAGTCAGGTGTACATAAGTACTATTCAACGAATGTATTCGATATTAAAAGGATCAGAATTGGATGAGGGTGCTGAAGAGGAAAATCCAAACGAATTCAAATTCGAACCAAAAGAGCCTGTTTTGGTGCAGTACAATGAAAAAGTCCCGATTGAATTTTTTGACTTTATAGTGATTGATGAATGTCATAGAAGTATTTACAATTCTTGGAAACAAGTTTTAGATTACTTTGATGTGTTTCAAATTGGTTTGACAGCAACACCTGACAATCGAACGTTTGCGTACTTTGACCAAAATTTGGTGTGTGATTATGGTTATGAAAAGGCTGTAATTGATGGTGTTTTGGTGCCATATAATGTGTTTGAAATCGAAACGCAAATTAGTCAGACGGGTGCAAAAATTCAATTGGGTGAGAAAGTAGATTTTCGAGAGCGTTTAACACGAAAACGTTTCTGGGAAAGTGTAGATGAGGATGTTGAGTATAGCGCAAAACAACTAGATAAAGATGTTGTGAATCCTAGCACGATACGAACAATTATTCGAGCGGTAAAAGAAAATTTACCAGCAATGTTTCCCGATCGGTTGAATGAAAAAGGAGAGTTTGAAGTTCCTAAAATGCTCATTTTTGCAAAGTCGGATTCGCATGCAGAAGATATTATTGATGTCGTTCGGGAAGAATTTGGGGAAGAAAATAAATTTTGTAAAAAGATTACTTATCGTTCGGAAGAGGATCCAAAGTCTGTTTTACAACAATTTAGAAATGATTATTATCCAAGAGTTGCTGTAACCGTGGATATGATTGCTACAGGAACAGACATACGGCCGTTAGAGGTGCTTTTATTCATGCG
>JBILUY010000096.1:0-9477 GCA_044370735.1 Crocinitomicaceae bacterium
AGTCCATGTTTTTAGTTCTTGATTCCATTTAAATTGTTGAATTTGTTCTTTAAACATTTTAATCAATTTTTCATCTTGTCTAAACTCGAATAATACGATATTGTTTTGATTATGAATTGCTTGTTTGATTTTTACCTTCTCCATTTAATTCCTTTTCTTATTTAAGTTAGTGAAAAAGTTGAGATTTTATAACTGTTTATCATCAAATCTGTCAATCCAAAATTTGTAATCTTCCATTCTGAAATCTTTCAATCTTTAATCTGTAATTTTTTTATCTTTACATTTCTAAAAACAAAAAAGTATGTCAAACAAACTGACTTCTCGTACTGAAGATTATTCAAAATGGTATAATGAATTAGTAGGTCGTGCGGATTTAGCAGAACACTCTGATGTTCGTGGATGTATGATTATCAAGCCTTATGGTTTTGCTATCTGGGAAAATATGAAAGATGTATTGGATGCGAAGTTCAAAGAAACGGGTCATTCAAATGCGTATTTTCCGTTGTTTATCCCGAAATCATTTTTGAGTAAAGAAGCGAATCACGTAGATGGTTTTGCGAAAGAGTGTGCAGTGGTAACACATTACCGTTTGAAAAATGGAGAGAATGGGGAAGGAGTGATTGTTGATCCAGAAGCGAAGTTAGAAGAAGAGTTGATTGTAAGACCTACATCTGAAACGATTATTTGGAATTCGTATAAAAATTGGATTCAATCGTACCGTGATTTACCAATTTTGATTAATCAATGGGCAAATGTGGTTCGTTGGGAAATGCGTACGCGTTTGTTTTTGAGAACGACAGAGTTTTTATGGCAAGAAGGACATACAGCACATGCAACGAAAGCTGAAGCGATTGAGGAGGCAGAAAGAATGTTGGATGTTTATACTGATTTCGTAGAGAATTACATGGCAATGCCAGTGATTCGTGGGTATAAATCAGAAAGTGAGCGTTTTGCGGGTGCTGATGAAACCTATTGTATTGAAGCGATGATGCAAGATACGAAGGCGTTACAAGCGGGAACTTCTCACTTTTTAGGTCAAAATTTTGCGAAAGCGTTTGATGTAAAATATGCAGATAAAGAAGGGAAATTAGAACATGTTTGGGCAACTTCTTGGGGTGTTTCAACACGTTTGATGGGGGCATTGATTATGACGCATTCAGATGATGAAGGATTGGTAGTTCCTCCGCGTATTGCACCTTTGCATGCTGTAATTGTTCCGATTTTCAAAACGGATGAAGAGCGCCAAGCAATAGCTGATAAAGCGGCTGAATTAATGGCGCAATTTAAAGCGTTAGGTATTCGCGTGAAATTTGATGATGATGATAATCGTCGTCCAGGATGGAAGTTTGCTGAATATGAGATGAAAGGAGTTCCAGTGCGTATTACAATTGGTCCGAGAGATTTAGCTGCAGGAAATGTTGAATTAGCAAGAAGAGATACAAAAGAAAAATCAGTTGTTCCAGTGGAAGGATTGGATCATTATGTAAAGAACTTATTAGATGAAATTCAATCCAACTTGTTTAACAAAGCGAAAGCATTCCGTGAAGCAAATATTCATAAAGTAGATACTTACGAAGATTTCAAAACGCAATTGGAAGAAAAAGGCGGTTTTTACTTGGTACATTGGGACGGAACAAAAGAAACGGAAGAGAAAATCAAACAAGAAACACAAGCTACCATCCGTTGTATTCCTTTAGATGCGCTAGTTGAAGAAGGAAAATGTATGGTAACAGGTAAACCATCTTCTCGCAGAGTAATTATTGCTAAAGCATATTAAGATGACACAATTGGAAGGTATTTTATTGAATTTATTACACGACAAAGCACTTTTAAAACAAGAGGTTATTGGTGGTGCACATGAAAAATTCAATATGTTCAAGCAATTGATGGCTGACGAAGTAAAAAACTTAGGAGCTAAATTGACTGACAAACGCATACGCATGCAATTTATTGATAAAGGGATCAATGAATGTCATGTGTTAGCTGGAAGTGATGCATTGGTGTTTCATTTGCATACCAATGTATTTACGTTACCTTCCGAACACCCTTTCTGGAAACATAGTTATCTTAAAAAGGATTTCTCAAAAGGATATTTTGGTGTCATTTATGTCTATAACTTTTTAGCTAAATCAATCCTTCAACAACATTTAGAAGATGGGGGAGGGTTGATAGCTCGTATTTTTATCAATAAAGATGGAATGTTTTTTATAGAAGGAAGTCAACAAATAGCAGAGAAGTATTTGCGTTTGGGTAGACATAAATTCAATGAAAAAACAGCAAAAGAAATCTTTTTATTGACGGCAATTAGCGCTGTGAATGTTGATTTAACGATACCGAATTACGAAGATGTGAATGCGATTTCAGTTGAACAGCTACAAGAAATCAGTTCAAATCTTGGGATTCACACAGCAAAAAAACTAGGATTTCAATTACCGAATCATAGTGAAATCTCTCATTTTGAGGATGAATATGAGGAGTAGATAAAAATTTATCAAAAAAAGATGATTTTTTTTCAGTATTTGTTTGGAGTATGAGAAAAAACATCTATATTTGCAAACCGAAAATTAAGAACACGTTCTTTTATTTCACGGCCCATTCGTCTAGTGGTCAGGACGCCAGGTTTTCATCCTGGAAACAGGAGTTCGATTCTCCTATGGGCTGCCAAATTTTTGGCCCATTCGTCTAGTGGTCAGGACGCCAGGTTTTCATCCTGGAAACAGGAGTTCGATTCTCCTATGGGCTGCAAGTTTTTTTACTTAAATTAATTTATAACAAATATTATTATGGCTAATCATAAGTCTGCACAAAAAAGAATTAGATCTAACGAGGCTAAAAAACTTCGTAACAAATACCAACACAAAACAACTCGTAATGCTGTTCGTAAGTTACGTTCGTTAACTGATAAAGCTGAAGCTCAAACATTGTTTACAACTGTTTCTTCATTGTTAGATAAATTAGCGAAGAAAAACATCATTCACGCTAACAAAGCTGCTAACTTGAAATCAGGTTTAGCTCTTAAAATTAACAAATTATAATCTTAAGATTATTACATATTGAAAGGCTGTCTTTTAGATAGCCTTTTTTTATTTTAATTCGATGCGACACCTAATAATTTTATTTTTACTAGTTGTGTTTTCTGTGTCTGTGAAGGCACAAGAATCTTATTTGCATCAAACACTTGATACATTAAAGTCTTCCTATAGAACAGGAGGTAAAACGCTAGATTCAGTTGATTTAATTTATTCAGAAAAATTTAGTTCCACACCAGCTTCCTTTTTAACTCATCCTTTTGGGAAATTTGGTAATGATTACTTAGGATTTTTTCAATCTTTATCTTTTCAGCATCGCATTCTACCAAGTGTTCAATTTAAATATGCTGCTCTACCTCATTTAGGAATGTACTATGCATTCGGAAGTAAAGGAACTCAGTATTTAGTTGTTAATTACAATCAAAATTTTAGTTCAAAAGTGTATTTTACTTTGGGGATACAACGTAATGTGTCAACTGGAGCATATCGATATAATGCATTTCAACAGAATTTGTTTTCATTGGGGTTATTGTACAAAGGAAATCGTTGGGGACATTTAATGACCTTCTCAAGTGAAAAACAAAATAGAAATTTAAATGGAGGAATTGTTTCATTTGATGAAGTTGAGCAATTTGGTCTTGATTATGCAAAAGTTCACAAACAAAATAGTTCTGATTCAATATCGGTTTTGAATTTATCAACAGAGAGTGCATGGAATATCTTTAAAAAAGATACGTTAAAAAGATTTTCATTGGTTCTGAAAAATTCATTAATTATTGATAAACGTGTTTTTATCGAGAAAGATTCGTTAATGGATTGGTATCCCACTCAGATTCTTTTTGATAGTACTAACACCCGAGATTTATCACAATTGTCTCGTTTAGATAATCAGTTTGGAGTACGTTTTAATAAAAATAAGTTCAGGTCTGAAATATTCATAGATAGAGGTTATTGGAAATATAAAACTTATTCTTACCAATATAAAAATGAATTGGATATACTTGCAAATTTTATTCTTAAAGGGGAAAGCTGGAATGTTCGTTCAGATAATCAGTTTAATCTTGTTGGGGCTAATAATCAATCTAAATTTAATTTTGTTTTAGTTAAAAAAAATAAAAACATAGATGTAAAAATAGCATTGTTGCAAAGTAGCTTATTGCCTACACCGATGCAACGAGTTTACATTACAAATACTTTAAATTACATAACAACTAATTTACAATTACAACAAACGAAATCGGCTACGATTGAATTAAAAACAAATTCAAAACAAGCGCTTAGTGTGTCGGCATACGTTGGTGAGTTTTCTAATCACTATTTTTTTCTAAATGATCAATGGCGAAATGATACCTTGCAATCGATTTCACAATTAACTTTAAACGCAAAAGGAGACTTTTCGCTTGGTGCCTTTCATTTACAACCTAACTTAACGGTGAGTTTTGTAGATAAAGTGCAGTTACTTCCAAAATATGACCTGAGAACTCGCATGTTTCTTTCTCTAAATGCTAAAAGACCAGGCACGATATTTAATGTTGGGGTGGATGTAAACTATAAAAGTACTTATCAATTAATGACATTTGATGATCGTATTTCCCTCTATCAACTTAATTTCAAAAATGGTTTTTATAAAGATTATTGGATGCTAGATGTTTTTACAAGTATGCAACTTGATGAATTTAGAATGTATTTCAAAATTGAAAATTTAGATAGTTTTTGGACATCTCCATCGAATAGTATAGCTAAAAATTATCCGATTGTTCCTATGGTGATGCGTTTAGGTTTGACTTGGGATTTCTTTAATTAAATTTTTTCTCAAAACTTTCGCGCTGTTTTTCTCGAAGCAATTCTAGGTCTTTAGGTACTGCTTTTTTCCATCTATTATGTGACCATAACCAATAAGCAGGCTCTCTTAAAATTGTTTGTTCTAGTAGGGTTGTATGTGCCTTTGTTATTTCTCCCCATTTCATTTCTGCTGGATCTTCACAAATTGTTTTGAAATTCACTTCGTAATAACCACGTTTTGTTTTTAAAATCTCAAAATAAACAACTGCTTGATTGTATTGGTGTGCTAAATATTCACAACCAAAAATGACCGGTGTGGGTTGGTTTAAAAAAGTCATCCAAAAAGATTTTCTTTCATCTCCTGGACTTTGATCGGATAGGAGTAAGGTAGCATATGGTGCAGGATGATTTTCAAATAATGTATGGATGTTTGCAGAAGAACCAATTGTCATTCCAAAACGACCCCGTCTTGCGTTTAATACTTTGTCCCAAAATCCATTTTTAAGTGGCATCCCAATTCCAATAGCAAAATGGTTTAATCCTAATGCTTGAGAGGTAATCATCCATTCCCAGTTATTGTAATGACCTGATACAAGAATTACATTTTTTCCTTTTATAAATAATTCATTCACTAATTCAGGATTGTTGAATGTAAAACGTTTTTGAAGTTCTTTTTTAGAAATGGAAATATTTTTGATGCTTTCCGCAAGTAAATCAGTAAAGTGTCTGTAAAATTGATGTTGTAATTTAAGATGTTCTTCTTTCGATAAATTTGGAAAAGAAAGTGAGATGTTTTTTTGAATTACTTTTTGTCTATAAGGAAAAACAAAGCGTAAAAGTAGATATAAAATATCCGTAATGAGGTAGATGACTTTTAAAGGTAAAAGTGATAAGGGAAAAACAATCCCGTAAAAAAGAATGAAATTTAAAGCGAAGGATATTTTTTTCCCCATAACTGTTCTAGTTGATTTTTTATTTCTTGTTCTTTTTTACTACTACCCGCTTGAAAAAGATTGACATTACTCAATCCTTCTGGCATAAACTCTTGAAAAACAAAATTACCTTCGTATTGATGCGCATAGGCGTAGTTATCGCCATAACCGAGTTCCTTCATTAATTTGGTAGGTGCGTTACGTAAATGAATTGGAACGGATAAATCACCTGTTTTACGTACTAATTCTTGTGCTAAATTAATTGCATTATAGGCAGCGTTACCTTTTGGAGAGGTAGCTAAATAGATGGCGCATTGGGACAAAATAATTCGAGATTCTGGCCATCCAATAGATTGAACTGCTTGAAATGTAGTGTTTGCAATTACTAATGCGGTCGGGTTTGCTAAACCTATATCTTCACTCGCAGCGATTAATAGTCTTCTAGCGATAAATTTAGGATCTTCACCGCCTTCAATCATTCGAGCTAACCAATATACTGCTGCATTTGGATCGCTTCCACGTATGGATTTTATAAAGGCTGAGATTATGTCGTAATGATTTTCACCTTGTTTGTCATAAAATGCCATAGTTGAACCGGCGTATTTTTCAACCAACGCATTGGAAATCGTAATTACCTCTTGATTTGAGCAGATATTAATGATGAGTTCGAATAAATTCAATAGTTTTCGTGCATCACCACCTGAAATACGAAGTAATAAATCTGTTTCTTCTAAAATGATTTTTTTTGAAGCTAAAAATGAATCTTCCTTTATTGCTTGTTCTAACAATTGGATAAGATCATCTTTGCTATGTGATTCTAATGTGTAAACTTGGCATCGTGATAATAGCGCAGGAATTACTTCAAACGATGGGTTTTCTGTGGTTGCTCCGATGAGTGTAACTATTCCTTTTTCAACTGCATTTAACAATGAGTCTTGTTGTGATTTAGAAAAACGGTGTATCTCATCGATAAAAAGAATAGTCCCTTGTTGGTGAAATAGGCCGCTATTTTCTACTTTTTGTATTACTTCTCTAACGTCTTTAACTCCTGATGAAATTGCGGAAATAGTATGTATTTGTTTAGTTGCTTTTTGTGCAATTAAATAAGCTAACGTAGTCTTACCAACTCCAGGAGGTCCCCATAAAATCATTGAAGGAACACGACCTTTTTCAATGGATGTATATAATGCCGTTTCAGAACCAATGATGTGTTTCTGACCGATATATTTTTCCAATGTTTTTGGACGCATACGTTCTGCTAGAGGTGTACTCATATCGCAATAAAGATTTACTTTTCAAAAATACGAATAATCTTGAGGAAAAAAGCGTGTCGAAGATTTGAATAGAAATGTTAACTTTGCAATCCTCATTCTATTAGAAATGAAAAAGATACTTGTTAAATTATTTGTATTTATAGTTTTAACTATTGTTACTTCGTGTTCAACTTCAAATGTTGTAGCTCAAAATATTCGTATTCAAAAAAGAAAGTATTCGAATGGGTACCATATTTCATTTTTTAAGAAACCTTCTAAGAAGAATACTCAAGTTATTGATAGTGAGTTAAAAACCGATGAGAATATAGTTGAAAACTCACTTGAAAAAGCTTCTGTTTCTCAGCTGAATATTCCAGAGAATGCTATCTCTTCTGTTGAAGTTGAAAACACCGTAATTGAAAATAATCAAATAAAACAGACAGCAACAACTTCAAATTCTCCTTTAAATTCATTAAATAGAAAGCAAAATAATTCAAATTCAATTTCTATCCACAATTCAATTAAACGTGTTGATAATAAAGAGCTTTCTATTAGTAGAAAATCATTGAGAACTATAATTAAATCGCAAAAATCAGGAAAAATAGATGATGAAAAATTAATATTTATTTTATTGTTGATTTTAGCGTTTTTATTACCTCCTTTATCAGTTTTATTATATACAAATATTGATTGGAAGAAAGTAATTATCGCTACGATACTTACTTGTTTATGGTGGGGACCTGGAGTTATTTATGCCATATTAGTTTTATTAGAAATATTATAAGATCTTAATAAAAGATGAAAAAAGTGATTTTATCAATTTTAACTGGTACATTAATTTTTACTTCTTGTAATGGAAGTGTAGCTAAGACAACTGAAAATTCTGTTGTAGCAAATAAAGAAAATAAGGATTCAATTGTAAAAGCAGTGAAAGAACCTAAAGATTCAATTTACATTGATTCGTTCTTTACAGATATTGCTAAAACGATTGCTGGTATGGATAATAATTTTGCTAGAAAAAGGAAATTAGCTCCAAATTACGGTCAACAAGTAGATATACAATATTCTATTTTTCAAAAAAATAAGATTAATCCGATTTCAAACTGGGTAACAGAAAGAGCTTTAGTTCCCGAAGATAAAAAGTGTAAGACTTTATTCTATCCATTAGCTGGTGCCGATTTTGCTTATGCAAATGCCTTTTTTAAAGATGTTGATAATTACATTTTAGTAGGGTTAGAAAAGCCTGGGTATTTGCCTAATTATAATTCTTTTAACAATGCAGCAATTGAAAATTACCGATCTCACATTTTTAATTCGTTAGGAGTTTCAATGAAATCTGGTTTTTTTAGAACAAATAGTATGCGTGTTCAATTTAGTCAGAAATATGTGAATGGTACACTACACTCATTATTGTTTTATTTAGCTCGTTCTGGTAATCAAATTCGTAAAATAGGTCATTTTATTTTAAAAGATGATGCCACTTTACGTCCAACTTTTGGAACAGAGGCAATGTTTAGTCCTGGCTTAGATATTGAATTTTTAACAGCAGATAATCAAGTAAAACATCTTTATTATTATAGTTTTGATTTGAGTGATGTGAATCCTAAAATTGATAATTTCTTTAAGTGGGTGAGTTCGTTTGGTGAGCATCACACGATGTTAAAAGCCGCTTCTTATTTAAATTCTCGTGACTATTTCTCTAAAACAAGAAATTACATTTTAACTTCTAGTAATATGATTGTTCAAGATGATAGTGGAATTCCGTATAAGTATTTTGTAAATGGAAAATGGACAATTAATTTGTTTGGTATTTACAAACGAGTAATTCCATTGTTTAGTACACGTATCCAGCCTGATATGGTTGCAGCTTACAGAGACACCACGAAATTAGTAACTGCAAAATTACCTTTTGGTATTGGATATAATACTGCTTTTGGTGAGACCAATTTACAAGTGTTTTACAAAAAATAAATAATCCATTGAAATCCAAAAAGAAATTCGGTTTATACACTGCTATCATGATTGTAATTGCAAACATGGTAGGAACCGGTGTGTTTACAAGTTTAGGGTTTCAAGTTGCCGGAATAAAATCTGGATCCGCAATACTTTTGTTGTGGTTGATTGGAGGGATTATCTCCTTTTTTGGAGCGTATTCGTATGCTATTTTAGGTTCATTTTATAAGAAAAATGGGGGAGAATACCTGTTTCTAAAATCCGCTTATTCAGAACAATTAGGTTTTTTATCTGGATGGATTTCATTTTTATTAGGTTTTGCAGCACCTATTGCAGCAGCGTGTTTTGCATTTAGTTCTTATTTTTCAGGGATGTTGCATACAGCCGAAAATTCAACCTTGTTCAATATCCCATTGACAGATATTTATTCGGTTATAATTTTGGTTTGTATCACGTTGATGCATTCTTATAGTCATAAGGTAAGTGCTTGGTTTCAAAACGTACTTTCAAGTGTTAAGGTATTTATTC
>JBILUY010000168.1:0-5629 GCA_044370735.1 Crocinitomicaceae bacterium
TGAAATTGGAGCACATTTCATCGATAATGTATGGAATAACGCTTTTGTTGTTAGTTTGTTTTTTGTTACTTATGCTTATTCAGGTTGGAATGCAGCTGCTTACATTGGTGGAGAAGTAAAAAATCCAAAGAAGAATTTACCTTTGGCATTAATTATCGGAACGGGAACAGTATCTGTGCTTTATATCTTATTGAATTATGTGTTCTTGAAGCATATTCCCATGGATGAAATGGCGGGTAAATTAGATATAGGTGTCATCTATGCTGATAAAATTTTAGGGACAGTTTGGGGTAGAATCTTTGGAGGTGTTATCGCGTTTTTACTATTATCTAGTATTTCAAGTATGGTTTTGGCTGGTCCTAGAGTAACGAATGCTGTAGCGAAAGATTTTACCAAATTGAATTGGTTTAGTCATGAAAATGAGTCTGGAATTCCAAAAAGAGCATTATGGATCCAAGCTATTATTGCGATGACCTTTGTTTTAACTTCTGGTTTTGAGAGTTTAATTACGATGATTGGTTTTGTGTTGAATCTGTTCACGATGTTAACTGTTATTGGTGCAATTCGCGTTGGTTTACGAATAAAAAAGGTGAGTGGATTAGTTAATAAATTTGTTTTTCCATTGTTTCCAATCATCTTTTTGTT
Source organism: Crocinitomicaceae bacterium (assembly GCA_044370735.1). Taxonomy (GTDB): domain Bacteria; phylum Bacteroidota; class Bacteroidia; order Flavobacteriales_D; family Crocinitomicaceae; genus CANHVK01. Next base: position 646 of record JBILUY010000168.1, read on the forward strand.
GTTTCAAACATGGATACTAGGATTTGGATTGTACTCAAAAACAAAAGAATCTATCATAGGTTTAGGTATAACATTAATAGGAATTCCAGTTTACAGATGGGTAAGAAAGTCAAAATAGTTGTTTTTTTATTATGTTTGAGTAATTGGATGTTTGCTCAAAACTCGGTTGCCACAATGAAGGCTCCTGAAATTATGCAGAATGTATTAGATTCGTTGGCTGTAAAGTTCCCGAATGTTATTAAATCGCCAGAGAAATACAAATTGAAAATTGTATTTACAGAAATTAAACGATCTAAAACAAAAGTTGCCTTAGAAACCGTTTCTTTTCGCGAAGATCAAAAAGAATATTTATATCCTGCAAGTATTGTTAAATTACCTACAACATTAATTACGTTAGAAGAATTTAATTCAATAAAACAAAAGTATCCCAATGTCGCTTTAAATAGTACGATAAAATTTGTACAAACGAAAGGGTGTTTACCTACTGCAAATCAAATTAAGATTGGCAATCGAATGTATCCTACTAGTTTGGATGTATTGATTAAAATGGTTTTAGCAGTTTCTGATAATGATGCTTATAATCGTTTGTATGATTTTTGTGGTCAACAGAAATTAAATGCTCGAATAAAAGACTTAGGTTTTAATGATGGGAAAATAATTCGAAAGTTTGTTTTAAATTGTAATTTAAATCAAAATAGGATTAGCGATTCGTTGGTTGTTTTTGGAAAAAGAGGCGAAAAATTATATACCCGTGGAACGATTATAAATCGTGATTCAATAATGATAGACACTTCTTTTAAGCTAGGTTTGTCTTACGAAGGATTTAATAAACAAATGATTAATAAACCTTTCGATTTCTCGAAGCAAAACAACTTAGATTTGTTAGATATACACAAGACGTTGACTGGTTTAGTGTTTCCTAAGAGTACATCAAATCATCGTTTTAATATTACAGAGGAACAACGTAAGTATGTTTTACAAAATCTAGGAAGATACCCAGATGAGTATGGATTGGCGTACAACTCACTTGAGTATTTCCCTACTTATAAAAAGTATTTATTTTTCGGAAGAGATCCTAAAATAAACTATATGAATGATTCGTTAAATCGTTTCAGGTCATTAAATATTGTTGGAGTTTCTTTTGGATGTGTGATTGATTGTGCTTACTTGATAGATTTTCAAACTGGGAAGGAATTTATTTTGACAGTAGGGATGTATGTGAATGAAGATGAAGTGATTAATGATGCTAAATATGATTATGATACAATTGCCTATCCTTTTATGAAAGAGGCGGGTAGATTGTTTATGAATGTAGTTTCAGAGAATCCAGAAGCTATACCTTATCTTGAAACTTTTGGTAAGGAGCTAGATTTTCGAAAATAAATTTGAGTTTTAAACATTTTGTATCTCATAATTCTTTATTCTTAATCAATTTACAATGAATTAAATTTTCAAATTTGTTTTGAATTTTAGCAAAGATGGAAAAAGTACGTTTAATTAAAGTTGGAAGCGCTTCAGATAATGATGTAGTTATAAATCACGAAGCCATTGCTCCTTATCATTTAGAATTGTTTCAAGATGCTTTTGGTAAAGTTTTTTTATCCGATAAGAATTCTGAAACTGGTACTTTTGTCAATGGGGAACGCATGCAAGTTTTCAAAAATTTGAACTTTACAGACAAGGTTACCATTGCTGGTAAGTTTATGTTTGATTGGGTTAAATTAACTAAAATTCAAGATGTTAGTTCTAAAATTGATGGTAAATCTTCAAATTGGATATTTTCTGAAAATAGAATGAATGCTGTACATCTTCCTGAATTAGAATATAATGATGATTTGGAAGAAGATTATGAACTTAATCCAAATGCAGATTGGAAAGAAAAGTGGAATTACTTTTACACACATAATGCTTCTATTGTTCATATCTTTGCATTAAATATAGTGCTATTCATACTGTTTTATTTGGCATTTCTTTCTTAATTTTACCCTCTTGTTAAGACAAATTTATTCTTAAAATGAAAGTTTCATATTGTTCAAAAACTGATTTAGGAACTAAGAACCCAGTAAATACGGATGCCTTAGGTGATAAAAACACACGTAATGGTCATGTGTTTGTTGTAGCAGATGGAAGTCCGATTGATGAAAATGGATCTTTTGTATCAAAATTAGCTGTTCAAAGTGTCTTAGATTTCTTTGATAAAGAACAATTCGATAATATTTATATTGGAATAAATCATGCATTTCAATTTGCAAATGAACAGGTTTATAGAGCATCTGTTGCAAATGAAAATCTAAAAAACACCTACGTATCTCTAGCTATTGTTTTAGTGCGTCCGGAAGGAGCTTATTACGGTCATGTAGGAAATGCTAAGGTTTGTTTACAATCTGATGACCAGTTAACTGTTTTAACTAAAGATCATGGTTACCTAGAAGTTCAGCCTTATCAAGCGGGTGGAAACCCTGCTAGGATTATTAAAGCTATTGGTAATACTCCTAGTGTTTATCCAAGTGTTTGTAATACGCCAATCTTAGGTCGACAAGGAGATGTGATTTTACTAGCAACTCATGGGATTTTCAAATCATTCAGTTTAGATCAATTGAATGAAAGTTTTGATTATGCTACAATTAATAAAGATATTATTAGTTTAATCGATCGTGCTAAAGGAAATGGAATTTCTGAAAATCTTTCATTACAATTAATTGCAGTAACTGAAGGAAACGCACCTAAAGTAAATATTCAACCAAAATCTGTGCCTTCTACTCCAAGAGTTGAACATACTCCTGAAGAGGTGAAAACACAAATGTTTAATCTTGCCGGAATGGAGCGTAAGAGAATGATACAAATTGGAGCGGCAATTATTGCTGTTTTTGTAATCATTTGGTTTGTTTTCAGAACTCCTAAGGATGATACTGATATGGTGTTAGATGATGCGGGAGAAATTATTAAAGCAGATACTACAAACCCTAATCAAGATTTAGAGAGTGTTATGGAGTATGACACTCCGAAAGAGAAAGTTCAGGAGGAAGAAGAAGAGGAAGAAGAAGCAACTGAAGAAGAAGAACAAACAGAAGAAGAAGTTGAGGGAGCTGCTGACGCTACAACTGAAGAAGCAACTCAAGAGGAGCCTAAAAAGGAGGAGAATAAATCTTCTAAAGGTGGAACTCATGTTGTAAAATCTGGAGATAATTTAGGTAAAATTGCTGAAAAGTATCATGTTAAAATTGATGCTCTTAAAAAAGCTAATAATATTAAAGACGATCAAATTAATATAGGGCAAGAACTGAAAATCCCTAATTAGTAAACTTATTTTCAATTTATTCGATGCTCCAAAAGTTTTAGTATTTTTGGAGCATCTTTTTTTATTTATGTTTCAAGGAATTACAAGAAAAAAATCCATAGATCAAATAAATAAAGATGCAGCTAAACAATCAGAAGAACATCGTTTGGGAAAGCATCTTAAGTTTAGAGATTTGACTTCATTAGGAATAGCTGCAATTATTGGAGCTGGAATTTTTAGTACCATTGGAAACGCCAGTTATTCAGGTGGACCTTCAGTTATTTTTTTATTTATTTTCACTGCTATTGCTTGTGGTTTTGCAGCGTTTGCCTATGCTGAATTTGCAGCGATTGTTCCTGTTTCTGGAAGTGCTTATACCTATGCCTATGTTGCTTTTGGAGAATTAATTGCTTGGATCATAGGTTGGGCACTGATTATGGAATATGCAGTAGGCAATATTACAGTTGCAATTTCGTGGAGTGATTATTTTACTGCTTTATTATCCCGAATGCATATTAATATACCTGCTTGGATGCAAATAGATTATCTTTCAGCCCATAAGGGATATTTAGAAGTTTTACAACTCAAATCTGCGGGTAAAGTAATTTCTGAAAATGCTTTAGTTGCTTATAATGCATGGACTAACGCTCCTCGTTTAATTGGTTTTCGTTTTATTGGCGATGTTCCAGCTTTGTTAATTATCGTTTTGATTACCTATTTAGTTTATAAAGGAATAAAAGAATCAAAACGTGCAGGAAATGCAATGGTGTTGATTAAGTTATTGGTGATTTTTTTGGTGTTGTTAGTCGGAGCTTTTTATGTAGATGTAAAAAATTGGTCTCCTTTTTCACCTAATGGAGTAGGAGGTGTCTTAAAAGGAGTGTCTGCTGTATTCTTTGCATATATTGGTTTTGATGCCATTTCTACAACGGCTGAAGAATGTGAAAATCCCAAAAGAGACTTACCAAGAGCGATGATGTGGGCAATAATAGTGTGTACAATTTTATACATTTTAATTGCATTGGTATTAACTGGTATGGTTAAATATGATACTTTAAATGTCGGTGATCCTTTGGCCTTTGTTTTTGAGAAACTAAATGTTACATGGATGTCGGGAATTATTGCTGTGAGTGCGGTAATTGCTATGGCAAGTGTGTTATTGGTGTTTCAAATGGGGCAACCACGTATTTGGATGTCAATGAGTCGTGATGGGTTATTACCCCCAGCTTTTTCACGTATTCACCCTAAATTTAAAACCCCATCGTTTGCTACTATAGTTACAGGTTTCATTGTTGGGATACCTGCATTATTTATGAATTTAACTATGGTGACTGACTTGTGTAGTATTGGAACTTTGTTTGCTTTTGTTTTGGTATGTGGGGGAGTGCTTGTATTACACGGGAGAAAGAAAAATCCGCTTCAACCTGTGCTGACTCCTTTTATCCATGCTAAATATGTTATGGTTGTTGTGATTTTGGTTTTGGGTTATGTTTTACATTCAGAATATCAATGGATTAATGCACCTGGTTCATTGTATGTTTTTTCGTTTGTTGCTTTGATTTTCTTTGTGTTATCTTTTATCTATCGCTTATCTGCAATTCCTTTATTAGGGTTATTAAGTTGTTTTTATATGATGACTGAATTGGATCTATCGAATTGGATTGGATTTGGAATTTGGATGCTCGTGGGATTGGTCATCTATTTTGC
>JBILUY010000132.1:0-7386 GCA_044370735.1 Crocinitomicaceae bacterium
TATGGGATTAAAAATAGTCGATTAAAACAAGTGTAAAAAGGCTGAATATCCTTATCTTTGCACCCTAAATCAGAAATGCTATGTTTGAAAATTTAACGGATAAGTTTGAAAGAGCCTTTAAAGTATTAAAAGGTCAAGGTCAAATTACTGAAATCAACGTTGCTGAAACACTTAAAGAAGTTCGTCGTGCTTTATTAGATGCCGATGTTAACTTTAAGACAGCAAAAGATTTCACGACTCGTGTTAAAGAAAAAGCATTAGGTAGAGATGTATTAAATGCCATTTCTCCAGGGCAATTGATGGTGAAGATTTGCCATGAGGAGTTGATCGATTTGATGGGAGGGAATGAGCAAGAAATTAACTTTCAAGGAAATCCGGGTATAATTTTAATGTCTGGTTTACAGGGGTCTGGTAAAACAACTTTCTCTGGGAAATTAGCTAATTATTTAAAAACCAAAAAAGGTAAAAAGCCTTTATTAGTAGCGTGTGACGTTTATAGACCAGCTGCGATTGATCAATTACATGTGCTTGGAGATCAATTAGGTATTGAAGTTTTTTCAAATAAAGAAGAAAAAAATCCTGTTAAGATTGCTACAGATGCGATTACTTACGCTAAGAGTAACAGTTTTAATGTAGTGATTGTCGATACTGCTGGACGTTTAGCAGTTGATGAGCAAATGATGAACGAGATTGAGCAAGTGAAATTAGCGCTTAATCCTACAGAAACATTGTTTGTAGTTGACTCTATGACGGGTCAAGATGCAGTAAATACAGCGAAAGCATTTAATGATAAAATCAATTTCGACGGTGTTGTTTTAACAAAGTTAGACGGTGATACACGCGGTGGTGCTGCTTTATCTATAAAAGCGATTGTAGATAAGCCAATTAAGTTTGTGGGTACGGGTGAGAAAATGGATGCAATTGACATTTTCTATCCAAGTCGTATGGCTGATCGTATTCTAGGAATGGGGGATGTTATTTCCTTGGTTGAAAGAGCACAAGAGCAATTTAGTGAAGAAGAGGCTAGAAAACTTCAAAAGAAAATACAAAAAGACCAGTTTGATTTGAATGACTTTTTAGGTCAGTTACAGCAAATCAAAAAAATGGGGAACGTGAAAGACTTACTTGGTATGGTTCCTGGTATGGGGAAAGCGTTAAAAGATGTGGAAATTGAAGATGATGCGTTTAAACATATTGAAGCAATCATTTTATCAATGACACCTAAAGAGAGAGCGAATCCTGCAATTATTAATGGTCAACGTAAAACACGTATCGCTAAAGGGTGTGGTTTGAATATTCAAGAAGTAAACAAACTATTGAAGCAATTTGAAGATACTCGTAAAATGATGAAGATGATGAGTAACCCTAAGAATATGATGGGGATGATGAGTAAGTTGAAAGGAATGGGAATGGGGAAAGGTTTTCCAGGGATGTAATAAATTTAATTTTCACATAAAAAAAGGCGACCTCTTGGTCGCCTTTTTTGTTACTCTATAATAAGTTTTTCTGTGTGAGAATATTGATTAGTAGATAATTCAATAATATATATTCCGGGTTCGAAGTTTTCTACATTTAATGTGGAAGTTGACAAATGAGGTATTTCAGCAATTTTTTTACCTTGTAAATCTAAAATTCTCACAAGGTATTCGTTTGGTTGTTTTGTATAGATATGAAGAGATTTTGAAACTGGATTAGGGAAAATCTCAATATAATCATTCATTAAATCGGTAACAGATAAATAATTTGTAGTGTTATGAATTATGTTGTTATTTGGGTCTAAAGATTTGATAGATGAAAAGTTTAATTCTTTAGGGAAAGATTTAACTTCATTGTTTTTGGTAATTTCAATTCGAATTAACGTGTCACTTAAATTAAATCTTGCAATTAATAATTCAATAGGTGTTGTAAAAATGCTTGTTTTAGTAGAAGTAGTAGTTTGATTTATATATATTCTTGTTGAGTCTGTTGTTTCACTTTTGAAAGAATAAATAGGATAACCTTCTCCATAATACCATTCATTGAAAAAATTAGTAAAGTTTAGTTTACATGTTTTTTCGATGCTGTTTTTAAAATCAGTAACTGATGCAGAAGAATAAGCGTATTCAGCCTGAAAATTGGAAAGTGCTTTAAAAAATAAGGAATCATTATGTATGATAGATCGTAAAGTGTGAATTATTGCTCCTCCTTTATCATAAGTTAATTGTCTAGAGAAAATTCGGTTTTCATTCGTTGTGTCTTTAACCCAAACACTTCCTTTTTTTTGTGTTTTTGCGCTTAATTGATAAGATTCTAGTAAATCATTTTTCTGGTTTGGAAAAAGCTTCTCGTAAGTTAAATATTCGGAATAAGTTGCAAATCCTTCATTCAACCAAATATCTTGATACGAACTACAAGTTACATGATCTCCCCACCATTGATGTGCTAATTCATGGGAAACCAAATAAGGGTCAAACGAATTCAAGGTGGTCATTGTTTGGTGTTCCATTCCGCCTCCAATACTACTAACACAGTGACCGTATTTTTCCTTTATAAAGGGGTAAACACCATAAATTGTAGAGAAGTTTTGAATATATTGTCCAGTTAGTTCAATATTAAATTTATTATCTTTCAGATAATTAGTATCGTTGTAAATGTAATTTTGAATTAGCAATGAGTCATTTGCTTCTGGAATAAATGTTTTGAAAGAATAATCAGAATAAGGACCTACACTAAACGAAAATAAATAATAGGTTGTTGGATAATTGGTTTTCCAATGGAATGTGGTGTTTGCAGAGTCAAGTTGTATTTTATCAACCAAAATTCCATTAGAACCTACTAAATTTGGATTGGCAGTGGTGAAATAAAGGTTTGCACTATCTATTTTATCATGAAGTGATTGTTTACTTGGCCACCATTCATAGGCAGAGAAAGGTTCACTAAGAGTGTAAGATACTGTTTTACCTGTTGAAAGATCTGTTCCGATCACAACTCCACTTCCTCCCATAAATTGATCTTGAGGTTCATTTTTCTTTCCATGATAAAAAATGGAGATAGCAAATTTATTCGTTTCACATGGAGTGTAAATTAGATTCCCTTTTCGGATGTATAGTACTTTTTTATTATTTAAAAGAATTGAATCGATAGTAAAATCTGGATGCAATTCAAGTAATATACTATCAATATCATTCTTAAAATGTCCAAAATGTGTGACAGAACCTTCTATTGATGTATTTGTATTTGATACTTTTAAATTCATGTCCATTGAGGTAAGGTCATATTTTTCCATTCGTTGAAGTTCCGAATTCTTAAGCGTAGCTGATTTTAATTTATGGGGTGAAGTCCTTGCTTTAGAACAAAAAAATTCTTGACTAATAGATATTAAAGAAAAACTAAAACTAATTAAGATAATTAAAATGTATTTCATTTTTTTAAGACTTAAGTAATTAAAATATGGATGTTAAAATGTATTCTCTTTCAGTAGAATTATCATAAATATAGTTAATATTTTTATGATATTAATTTTCAATACAATGCCAAAGATAATTTCATTTATAAGTAGAAAAGGAGGAACTGGTAAAACAACGAATGCTATCAATTTAGCTTCGATGTTACATAGTTTAGGACATAAAGTAATGCTTGTTGAAACAGATACCAATTATACGTTGAATACACTTCGTAAAATGGAATTATTTAAAACAGGGGCAAATGATAAAAATATGTTTCAAATTGTTGCTTCTGAAGATTCTATAGTAGCTGATGAAATTGAAAATTATTTAAAAGCAAAGGTTGATTATGTAATTTTGGATACTGCTGGTAAGACTACTGATGTGTATATTAAAACTATTTGTATTCATTCAGATTTAGTTATTGTACCTACGAGTTTGTCTCAAAACGATTTATTAGTTACCTATCAAACAATTGAAGATTTAAAACCAGCGAAAGATTTAAATAAAAAATTGCAAATTGCTGTTTTACCAAATCGTATTCATGGATCAACTAAATCCAAAACAATTAGTGCTTCTTTAGATGAACTAGATGCAGTGCTTTTGAAAAATTTTGTACCTGCAAAAAACATGTATACGCAATTCAGTACGATTATGCCTGAAAAAGAATATTTAGGAATTACAAAAGAAATCGTAAATTTGCTCTAAACACTGTCCACGTATGGCTAAAAAAGGAAATACATTAAATGACTTAACTAAATTTTTAGCGTCAGAACAAAAGACTGTTATTTCGGAAACAAATTCTGATTCTAAAAGTTTCTTAGAAAAAGAACCAATTTCATTTATTGATACTCCTGAAAATCAATCACAAGAAAAAGAAGTGATTTGGGAAGAAGGGGCAAAATTCGTAGATTCTGATGTCTTACGTAAAACTTCGTTTGATGAAGTAAATGAATTAATTAAAACACTTGCTTTAGAAAACAAAATGTCAGTTCAACAAGTTTTAATGACTTTGTATTATAGAAGCGTTATGCCATATTCAATTACTAATTGGATGGATTGGTCTAATAATATTCAAAAAAGTTACTCTTTATTTATGAGTGACTTCCAAAAAAACTGGTGGAAAAAATAAAGGGATTAAATCATCCCTTTATTTTGTTCTTTCACTTCTTTATCTATAATTGTTTTTTCATTCATTAATTTTTTGTGTTTACCAAACGAATAGGAAAGATTAATATAAACTACACGTGTATCTTGTTTATTAGAAGATAAAACATTGATTGTATTACTCCCTGTTTTGATAGTCGTTCTATTTGTATTAAACGGATCTGAAATATTTATCGAAGCATTCAATGATTTGTTTAAGAAACTTCTATTTAATGTAATATCCGCAAAATGAATTGGTTTATCAATGAAATAAATTTGATAATACCCTTTAGTCATATAATTGTAGGTTATATTTAGATCTAGTTTGTAAGGTAAAACAAAATGAGAAACTACACCATGACTCCAAAAATGAGGGGTAGAAGTATTGAAATTATATCCATTAATTTTAGATGTACTATAGGAAGAGTATAAATATAAATAATTCATTTGTTCAGGATTTAATGGTTTTTCAAACATTTTCTTTCCTTCTTTGAAGAATAAAAATGGCACAGGCACTGCTCCAAATAAAGTTAAGTTTTCTACTTTTTTATAGTTTTCAGACGTTTGAATAACTTGCAATGAATTTGGTACAGCAGTAATAGTTTGCATATTTTCATTCGTTGTTCTTGAATAATTTATAGAAAATTGAAGATAGTTAAACGCTGTAATACTCATCCCTGCATTATCATAATATTTAGGTTGTAGATTGAAATTACCGTTCGCATTGAAATATTTATCATAAAAGTTTGAACTATTTGGGTCAAATTGATTTGCTGTAGGAATAGCAATTTTTCGAGCATAATTCATGTTAAACAAAACATTGTTAGAGATAGAATAATTTGCATATACATTTGGAAATAAATTATGATAACTGTTTTTCAAAGAAGAAGTGAATAAATTACTTTCTCTATTAATCAAATTACTCTCCCAACGTAAACCTCCACCTATATTCCATTTTTGAATAGTTTTATCAAATTCAGTATAAAAAGCAATTTTATCTTCTTGATAATTAAATGTTTTTAATTCGGTGGTTCCATTTGCATTTTCATTGTTGTTAATAGTCGAATTATACATGTAATCCCCGTTGTTTGAAAATTTTTCAGTGTTTAATTTAATTCCACTTGTTAAATTTATCCAACTTGTTGGGTGTTTTAAGTCTGCCTTTATATACGATAATTGTGTTCTATTTTTGAAATTATAAAAATTATAAAATGGTGTATTGTTTTCAATTTGATTTGAATTCATTGCGTTGATACCATTATTCCAAGATGAATATCCAGTTACTTCCAAAACTCTTCCTAAGGTGTCTAAAGTAGATTTGTATTTTGCAATCACTTCTTGATTTAACATATCGGTTTTATTACCTGAAATGTTATTATACAGTAATGACTTTGAGTCATCATAAAGTTTACTAGAGATATCAGAAGATACATTAGCAGTAACAACATTATAATTAATAACGAATTGTGATTTTGGAGATAATTTAAAACTTGCAGATGGCTTTAAGTAAAAAGAATTGGATGTATTTTGTGCATTTATACTACTTGTAAATACTTTTTCAGGTGTAAATGATATGAAATTTCTATCTAAATTATTTGTTGATGTATTTTCGATAGAACTTAAACCTGATTGAAATTGCCAACTGTATTTTTTTCGTTTCCCATTTAGGACTAAAGAAGGGGTAATTTTATCATTTTGGTTTTTACCATAATTTAATGATAAGGTACCTGCAACCCATTTTGAAGTGGATCCTTTTGTAATAATATCAAAAATTGCCCCTTGTAAATTAGCATCATACGCTGCTCCTGGATTTAGAATGATTTCTATTCGCTCAACTGATGTAGCAGGAAAAGATTTTAAATACCCAATTAATTGCTGCCCCATCAAGTTACTTGGTAAACCATCTAAATAGATTTCACATCCTTTTCCTTGATAAGTAATATCACCATTTGGGGTTATAAATGATCCTGGTATTTTTTTTATTGCGTCATAAATACTACTAATAGTAAGTATCTCGTTGTCTTTTACTTGAATAACTGTTTTATTACCTTGTACTTTGATTAAGTCTTTTGGAATACCTGAAATAGTTACTGTATTTAACACTTTTGTTTTTTGTCTGGCTAAATTTATAGTTCCTATATAGAGTGAATCAGGGTAATTTTGTTTCAAAGTAATTGGTAATGTTTCTTCATGAAATCCTCTTGATTTTAAAATTAATTTACTTTGATATAATTCTGAAGGTATCACTACAGAATAAATACACCCTTGTTTGATTGCAGCTAAAGGAACTACACTATCGAATTGATTTATCGTGATAAAAAAATTAGTCGGTAGACTATCTGTTTCACAACTTGATTGTTGTTTATTTAGAGTAAAAGATAATTTCTTCTGTGCAAAAGAAGGTAATGTATTTAAGAAAATACCAGCTAATAATACATAAAAATTTTTCATAGAAAACTAATTTCTACGAAAGTATGTATCCAAAAATGGTTTTATAGCCAACAGAAGTTAAAAAAACACCTAAAAATGTAAATATTTGTTAAGATTGATTACCAATGAAATGCATTTTCTTTAAACCATTTGTTTTGCGAACGTAATGTTTGCTCAATTACATCTCTTACGCAACCCTGACCACCTTTTAATGGTGATTGGTAATGACAAATGTGTTTGATTTCCATAGCAGCATCTTGCGGACACGTAGCAACCCCCACTTTTTCCATAACAGGATAATCAGGAATGTCATCCCCCATATATAATGCTTGTTCATCTGTGAATTGATATTTCTCTTTACATTGTTCGTAGACTTCAATTTTATTTG
>JBILUY010000140.1:0-6896 GCA_044370735.1 Crocinitomicaceae bacterium
GTTAAGACTATCATTTATACCTTGAAAACTTCCATTTAATTCTTTTTCCCAATGATATTTTAAATTAGTGTCAGTTGTAATTATATTAAAAATTACTGTATCCCCTTTATTTACCTGTTTCAACTTTTCATCAATTTCAAAACTAATTGATTTTAAAAAATCAAAGTATTTACTAGTTGAATCCGAATAACATGATCCATTTTGAACACGGACAAAATAGTACCCTGTGGATTTAACTGTTATATTTTGATTTTGATCACCAGTAGACCAAAAATTATTAGACAAACTTGTAGAATGCAAAATAATTGAGTCTCCCTCGCACAAAACAGAATCTCCTTCAAATAAAATTCTTGGTTTTTCCGGAATAGAATCAAATTTAACAACATCAAAATCGATAGATTTTTTCTTTGAGAAAATCTGAATTTTACCCTCTTGAGGAATTTTTGAGGTAAATTCTATTTTCTTTTCAGATAAACTTATTATGTCTAACAGCTTATCGTTCATCTTCAAGGAGTCTATTTCTTCAAAACCTGAACCATATAAACTAATTGATTGAGATACGCATTCTCTTTTTCTTGATATCGAATCAATAGTAATAGGATTTTTCTTTGGTACATAAACATAGGGACAAATATTTTCTTGTACAGCCATCCATTTAGGTGCATTTTGCATTGTTGGTACTATATCAATATCAGTAAGATGACCAAAAGAACCGTAAACATTATCAAGTCGTCTAGCTAAATTATAAGCGTTACTCATAACTGGTCCTAATTTTTTCAAACTATCTAGAACTTCAATATATAATTTATACATATCAGAATGCAATTGCGCATCATAAACGGCTTGAGTGTATGAAGTGATTGTTCCTCCATCTGTCATGTGTTGTCCACCTTCATAATTTACAACTTTTTTACCGAATAAAGAAGCATTAAGATAATCTTGTTTCATACTCTCGAAATTACTATGAAATAAATCTCTCGTACATGCAATTATTTCTGCAGGAGATGTATTTGAGTTAAAGGTTTGAGAACAAGGGGATCCAGAATATGCAAAATACCAAGTTGGAGCTAAATGATCATATTCATCGGTTTTCATATGAGCTAAAATTTGTTCCCCATACCAAGGATTACCCATTTGAGTATTCAAAACTCTATGTAAACGGTTCATATCTCCAGAAAAAACATTTGACCAAATTCCAAAAGCATTTTTACATTTTTCAGCATATCTTCTTGGATATGATATATTTTGAGCACCATTATTACTAACATAATGCGCTTGAATAAACTGCCAATTCCATACCTCATTTGAATATTCTAAAAACACTTGAAGTCCAGGGTCTAAACTATCACGAAATAATTCTGCCATTTTTTGTATGTATTCATTTGAAGCGGCATGAGGTATGTTTACCCAAACATTTTTCTTTGTATAGTTAGCAAGTCTAATGATCATTTCATAGGACATTCCTCTAAAACCACCATGTGTATAATATTGATCACTTGGGTGTTCTGACCAATTCACAGGTTCATAAAAACCAGTATTTTCAACAGTTGCTTCTACAAAACGAATAGTATGAAATGGAGCAATTTTATCTAAAAATGGCTGATAAAATGGTTGTGATAAATAGCTGGATTCATCCCCTGGTCTTAAAATTCGAATATTTCTAACATGGTTCCCCATTGTAGATGACGCAATATTCACCCATATATTTGTGGTTTCAGTTGTTACAGTAAATTCAATTTTTCCTGCTAGTTGACTAGTTACTGTAGCTCCATTTAATTCTACGATACCTTCTCCATCATACCAAAAAATATAATTTCCTGCAGGTATATGTCCACCTGAAGAAAACATCAATCGTACACCTTGTTCACCTTTAGATGTTGTAAAGGGAATATGTGTAGGATATCCTTCAGAATCCATGGGGATTTCATTGTAAACTTCCGTATTCCAAGGTGACCATGGAGTAGGACTTGTAACATTATAGGTTAACCAATCTGCAGCATCTAATCTGAAATTCTTAAACATCCTTTGTCTGTCATAATAATTTACATAATCTAAATTAATCCCCATATTCAGACATGAACGTGGAACCCAATTTTTACAGGTAGAACTATCTACCTCTACATATAATGAAAAAGTATCTCTACATCCTTCATTGGAATGAACAAAAAGAGTATATTTCCCTGACCCTAAATTTGAATACACATTTTGAATATTGGAAATATTAACAAGATTGTTATTTGAATCAAATAGTTCGTATGATGCATTTTCTGCATTTACTCTAAAACTTCCAGTCGGCTGATTACAATTGGTTTTAGATATAGCTTGAACTGATGATAAACATGGGAAATTACCCTTATTATCAGTTACTTTTATACTACCATAGGCAGTATGTTCTAATCCAAGGGAGTCTACAACAGTCAAAATTGGGGTTATATTTCCTAAAGACTGATATGTATGCTGTACAATGGATGATGTAGTATTGATTGTAACTCCATCACCGAATTGCCATCGATAATTTACAATTCTACCGTCTGGATCCATAGAACCTGAAGCATCAAAAGTAATTGTCAAAGGAGCTTTCCCTTCATTTACATTCGAAGTAAATTGTGCATCAGGTGGAACATTAATCAATGTAACTTGACTAGGTGTAACACATTCAAAAGTCCTTCCAAGTCGAATTTCATCTAAGGAAGCTTGCTTATTTGTATAGCCAAGATTTGCAGCTAAAGCATTAAATTCTAAATTAACTAATGTGTTAACTTCCATATCAGGAGAAGGCATACTATTACCAATAGTAATAGGATTTGCCCACATACTAACATTATCACTACTTTCTCCAAAATTAATTCTTAACACTAATAGAGATGTTGTTCCAACATTTACTGGTATTGTTGTAGTATAAATAGAGTCGTTAACAGCTAATGACCAATATTTAACACCATTTTGTTCAGATATACTGCCAAAATATCCTAAAGCAACACGTGGGTTTTGATTGCTAACCCAAGGAACGTTATTTCCACCTTGTAATAACACTGAAACAACTTGATCATTGTTTTCTTCTTTTCTGATTAAAAAACTCAAATACAATACTGTATTTGACTGACCAATACGCCCATTATTGTTAATATAAGAACTAAAAGGTCCATTCGTTGATAAGTTGAGTCTTCTACCAATTGTTAAATAATTATTTCCACCAGTCATATAATTGCCAAAACCAATTAAATTTTGATAATTCATAGGATTAGCTGTATCTCCTGAAAATCCGTCTGATGCAGTATCATTCATCTGAACTTCCCATCTTTCTGCCCATCCTACCCCACCAAATTGATTATGAATATGAATTCCTTTAGTGTAATTAAACCCTTCATAAGCAAGGTATTGACAAGATTGAGAAAATAAATTAAACGACAACAAGAATAATGTTATAAACGTAAAATATTTCATATTCCAAAATTTGATTAAATTTAAATATAAATAATTAGAACTATAAATATTTGAGAGATAATCCTTTTAATGTTATTCTAATGAAACTAAAACTATCGCTCGCCTAAATCTATGATAATACAACTTAATAGAACCAAATTTTTTCTTTTCGTTTTTCTAATTCTGCATTTTGTCGTTTTTTACAACAATTACTATCTTCTTATCAACGGAAAAATTACTTCCGGAAAAATAACGGGTTTCTATCATTATGGAGGTCGATCTAAATATCAATCAGCTATTATCAAGTTTGAAGATGGTAATTATATTTATACAATTTCAGGACAATCAAATGTAAAATATGCTAACACTGATGTAAAAGTTATATATGATCCGAATGAACCTTTCAATTCCTATGAACTATCCTTCATGGGATTTTGTTTTATAAAGTTGCTGATATTATTAATAATCACGTTATCAATAGTATTACCCGTTTATTTTTTCAAACTAAAGAAAAACACCTATTTTACAATCGATTTTAAAAACAAAAAAATCTACTTTGGTAAAAACAATTGGGACGAAAAAGAAGATCGTAAACTAACTGATTTCCTTAAAGAAACGACAAATCCCATTCGTTATACTGCTACCCAATATTATTTACTTAAAAATAAACGTAGATCAATTAATTCAGAAATTATTCAATTAAAATTACAAGAATGCTGTTTAAATGAATATATCCTAATTTATCACAAGCGAATAAAATTAAATCAGTTCGATTCCAAATATTTTAAAAGACCATTTTTTCAATTAAATGATAAACTAGACGAATCATCTCTTCAACAATCAGACAGTCAATTTTTAAAAATTTTCAAAACAAAATCTACTCTTAGACAACACGAAATACACCAACGACTAAAATTACTTTTTGGATTAGAATATGAAAGTTTTGTAGAAAATATTTTACAAAAAGAATTAAAAAATAAAGGATATTATGACAATGAAAATTCACTAACTGAAAAAACAAAAAAAGAAATCAAACAAATCACGAAGCTTAAATATTTTATCGATGATAATATCGAAAATCTAATAGATAAAAATCCAATCGAACTAACACAATTAATCATTTACATGAATTCAATTGTCTTATTACTATCTCCTGAAACATTTAAAAAACTAAGATCTTTTCTTAAAAATTTAAATGAAAAAATACCACAAGAATTATTCCAACGACTACCGTCTTACTCTCAAAACAACAATTATTTAATTCCTATTAGTTTGTTATCAGATTCTGTTTCGTTTGAAGCAAGCTATGATTCATTCTCTTTTGATGGCTTTGATGGAGGGGATTTTGGTGGAGGCGGTGCCGGAGGTGATTGGTAATACATAATTCAGATTGAGGTGTTAAATGAAAAAATGTTTAATTTTTAATGCTTAATGTTTAATTAAAAATAGTACTTCAATCTCTAAAGCGTTAGCGACCTCGAAATTTAAAATGCGCCTTATTTTTAGAGCAAGAGTAACGCACTGAAATTCGGGTACCACGAGGAAGCACGCCAGTGATCACCGAAGTGGTCGAAATTTCAGAAGTGAAAAGACGTGATAAAAATACAGCGCTAGACTTTTTGGCTCTACCTTTTTTGGCAATGAAAAAAGGTAGAAATTAATTATACTTTTTGAGGAGGAACGACGAGTTTATAATTTTTAGCGGCGTTTGTTAGTGGGTAGTCGAATTTCCGAGGACTAGATCCGTTAGTTATAGGGATTTGGCTCTAGGCACCCTGAGGTACTCGAAGGGTGGGGCAATGCCAAAAAGTAAATTCTCACCCTAAAGCTACATCCAAAATCATCATCACTAAAAATCCGCCGATAAAACCAAGCACGGCGATATCTGTGTATTTATCCCGTTGGGTTTCTGGAATTACTTCTTCAACGACAACATAAATCATCGCACCAGCGGCAAAAGCAAGGGCAAAAGGTAAAATAGGTTGCATATAAATAACTGCAAGCGCACCTACAACTCCCGCAACAGGTTCAACGATAGCAGATAATTGACCGTACCAAAAACTTTTTCTTCTACTCATTCCTATTCTTCTCAAAGGCATAGCCACAGCAAAGCCTTCCGGAAAATTTTGGATTCCTATTCCGATTGCTAAAGCGATAGCAGCTGGTATAGTAGCACCATCGATCCCCAACGAAGAAGCACCGAAGAGAACTCCTACCGCCAATCCTTCAGGAATATTGTGTAACGTAATTGCTAGAACTAATAATATCGATTTATGTAATTGTGTTTTTGTCCCTTCTTTTTCCTCTTCTCTAAAATTAATATGTAAGTGAGGTAACCATTTATCCAATCCAAACAAAAACAAAGCTCCAATCGCAAATCCTACAGCTGCAGGCATCCACTTCATAGTTGGGTACATTGTTTCAGACATTTCAATTGCCGGATTCAACAAGGACCAAAAACTAGCAGCCACCATCACTCCTCCTGTAAAACCAAGCATCGCATCCAAGACTGCTCGGTGCATCGTCTTGAAAAAGAATACCAATGAGGCTCCTGCAGCAGTAACTAACCAAGTAAATGTAGTAGCTAACAACGCTGCAAAAGCAGGGTCAATTGAACTAAAATAAGCAACTAAAGTATCCATAATACAAAGGTATAATTTCTACAAATTTAAACAATTAAAACAAATAAAGTTAGATTAATCTAACATTGTCAAAATTTGAGTTATTAACGGTTGTTAATATTTGCTTCATTCAATAACGCAGATTTCTATCTATATTTGTCTAAAAATTAGAAAAAATGGCAACAAACAGAACGTTCACAATGTTGAAACCAGACGCGATTGAAGGAGGAAACGCTGGTAAAATTTTAGATTTAATCATCTCTAAAGGTTTTAAAATCAAAGCAATGAAATTCACTCATTTAACTGAAGCTCAAGCGAAAGAATTTTATATCGAGCATGCTGAAAGACCATTCTACGGTGAATTAGTTGAGTATATGACTTCTGGTCCTATCATCGCTGCTATTTTAGAGAAAGACAACGCAGTTGCTGATTTCAGAGCATTAATTGGTGCTACTGACCCTGCTGAAGCTGCTGATGGAACTATCCGTAAATTATATGCAGAAAGCAAAGGAAGAAACGCAGTTCACGGTTCAGATGCTGACGCTAGCGCTGAAAGAGAAGGTGCTTTCCACTTCGCTGCAAACGAAATTTTCTAATTCAATTAGAATTTATACTTAAAGCTGTCTCTCAAGGACAGCTTTTTTTATTTTTACGTAGAATTTTAAAATATCAAAGTTGATATTTTTAAATCCTCCCTCCTCGAGGAGGGATTGAGGGAGGTGACTAAACATTGGTCACCCACCTTTATCCTCCCTCAAGGGAGGAAAGTTAAAAAAACTTTTAAAATACAAGATATGCAATACTACAACCATACAGTCCTAGAACGATTCTTAAAATACGTTCAAATCGACA
>JBILUY010000160.1:0-5994 GCA_044370735.1 Crocinitomicaceae bacterium
TGTTTTCTCTATTAAATTAAAATCCGTTTTTTCAATTTTCTGTGAATACGAAAAATGAGCTAAACAGTTAATAAACAATAAAGAAAAAAATAAAATTTGTTTCATTTAAATAAATTTATCACCTCCTTTTTAGCTACTCTTTGAGTGAGGTAAATTAAGTTTCCCCCTTCGGAGGGGGATTAAGGGGGAGGACAGAATTATTAGGTTTATCACCTCCCTTTGTCCCTCCTCAAGGAGGGAAATGCTATTAACCATTAAAAATCAATCATTAACCATTTTTTTTTACTCTTCATCCTCAAACGTTAAGTCCGCTTCTTTCTCCCAAATTTCCATCTCACACGGTTTACAATTGAATTTTAGTTTGTATTCGTTTTCTCCGTGTTTTAATGTGAGTGGTTCAACGACTTTCGTACCCATGGTATCACGTTGGAAACGAGCACATTTTCCTAACTCGTATTTTACACAGTATTTGGTTGTCATTACACGTGCTTTCCCTGGATCCCATTGTAATTCAAACGCTTTCTCTATTTCGGTTACACCATGACGTTCATAAAATTTACGTGCTAATTTATTGGAAACGTTATAAGTAAAATCCAATACTTGTACTGGATAAGGGTGATCCGTTTTGGTAATTTGAAATTCCTCACGGTGGTATTCCTCGATGCGTTTTTCAATCAATAAATCCAATACTTCACGACGCATTTCATTGATTTTTGAGATCGGTAAAAACCAATTGTCTGAAATCTTGATTTCTAAATGATCAACGATGAATGGAGTGTTACCGGTTTTAGCTAAATTTTTCTCTAAATTCTGGTAACCTGCATTTTCCGTTTTTGCTAATTCTTTTGTTGCATCTGTTTGGATACTTGTTGTGTGACCATCTTCATCCGTAGCAGTCAATTGAAAACCAGTTTCTGTTTCCGTAAAGTGTAAATACACACCAATTTTACGAATAGCACTGTCTTCACGTTCAACTAAACGATTAAATTCTGCATCTGAATTTCGGTAAATCTCTGTTCCGATGGCAATTTCTCTGAAATTATTAGGAATTACCACGTTGTTTAACACCACATTCACTTGCATTCCATCCGCTTCGTTTTTCTCGTTGATGAAATACAATCCGTCACCATTGTTTAACACATCGCCATTTTCAATTTTGAAGCCTTTTCCAACGATTTCAGTGATTTTTCCAATGAATTGACCTTGCGATTTCGGACTTTCCCAAGAACCAATTTTTTTCGTTCTGTGGTTCACAAAATAATCGGTATAGCCACGATTGAAACTGCGAGACATTTCAGCATCAAAGGAATAGAAAGTTCTACCGGAAGAAGCTTTAATGTAAGTGTCATTATTTTCTAAAAACGCATCTAATTTTTTACGCAAATAAGAAACGTTATTTTTAACATACACCACATCTTTCAAACGCCCTTCAATCTTAAACGAAGTAATTCCTGCGTCAATTAAGTTGGGAAGTTGGTCGCTTAAGTCTAAATCTTTGATAGATAATAGGTGACTACTTTCGATAAGTGTTGTTCCAGTTCCATCTACCAATTGATAAGGTAAACGGCAGTTTTGAGCACACGAACCACGGTTTGCACTACGCTCACCACCGGCAATACTCATATAACAATTTCCACTAAACGAAACACATAGTGCCCCTGAAACGAAAAATTCAAGTTCTACATCGGTTGCTTCGTGGATTTCTTTGATTTGATCTAAATTTAATTCCCTCGCTAATACCACACGTTGTATCCCAGCATCTTTCAAGAATTTCACGTGTTTTGGATCACGGTTATTCGCCTGCGTACTAGCGTGAATGACAATAGGAGGTAAGTCCATTTCCAAAATCGCCATATCTTGTACAATTAAGGCATCCACACCGATTTCGTATAATTCGTAAATCAATTTTTTACAATCTTCCAATTCGTTATCGTACAAGATTGTATTGATTACAACAAATACCTGTGCCTTAAATAAATGCGCATAACGAACCAATTCAGCGATATCTTCCACTGAATTTGTAGCATTCGAACGCGCACCATATTGCGGAGCACCAATATATACAGCATCAGCACCGGCATTGATAGCCATTTGACCTTGCCATAGATTTTTAGCGGGAGCTAGTATTTCAACTTTCTTTTTCATAGACAATACAAAAATCTACAATTATTTGAACGAATGCAAGAGATGGAGGTTTTTAGGTTAAAAATCAAGTTATTATTTTATGGTTAATTCTAATCATGATAATTTTTTATTTATTTGTATTTTATATATTTGTGAAAATTAACTATTAAAATTGTTTATTTTATTGGTTTGTTAACTGTTATTTTTGTTTGTAATATCCTGAAAATCCTCTTTCAATGTTTCCCTTGAGTTTTGACTTCTTTGAAAGAGTTGATAGCAGGGGAGCCCAACATCGTTTATTTTAAATCGCATGAATTAGAAATACAATTAATTTCTACAACACCAACATCCCTAAATCACTCAATTGGGCAAATGTCGAACTATGATAAAAGCTTTCGATATCTCCCAGTTGGTGATTTTCAAAATTTGCTTTTAACGTATCTAATTTGTTTATTTTAAGGTTGTTTAGTTCTTTGTTTTGAAGGAAAGCGTAAATCCAGTTTCCGAGTGTAGGAGCACATTGGATTTCAACGTGTTCGGAAAGGGTGTTAAATTGCAGTACCGATTTTTGAATAACTTTTCCTTTCTTTTTCAATTTGATGGTTTTCATACGTGGACTTGGTCCGATCCAAACGTAGCGTTTTTGAGAAAGGTCATCAGAAAAATCAGGAGTATCTAAACAACGCTCTATGTAGTTGCGAGGTATAAGTGTACGAGGTGTTTTGAAGTCAAACCAAGAATGTAAGGGCATATCAAAACCAATGCCGTGCATATAGTTGAACAAGGATTTTTTCAATCCATCGCTGAATAAGGAATGGTCCGCACCGGTTGGGTCGGCGTGTTCCAAATCATTGTTGGCAAAGGTGCCGTTTTCCAATCCGGTAATTTTGATGTTGAAGTCTTTCGGATTGAGACCGATCGGACTGTGAGCCGTTAGTGCAAATTGATGCCAAAATCCCGATTGTACGATACCAAGTTCGAATAATTGTCGCACCATTTCCAAGGAATCAATCGTTTCTTGTGCTGTTTGTGTTGGAAATCCATACATCAAATAGGCGTGAACCATAATTCCAGCTTGGGTGAAATTATCCGTTACTTGCGCCACTTGTTGTACGGTAACTCCCTTATCAATTAATTTCAATAAACGATCCGAAGCCACTTCCAATCCACCCGAAACGGCAATACAGCCTGAACGAGCCAGCAAACGACACAAATCAAAAGAAAAACTCTTTTCAAAACGGATGTTGGTCCACCAAACTACGGTGATTTTACGTCGTAAGATTTCAAGGGCTACATCACGCATAAGGGCAGGAGGGGCAGCTTCATCTACGAAATGAAAACCATTGTTTCCGGTTTGTTCGATTAATTGTTCTATGCGGTCAACCAACAATTTAGCAGTAGCAGCTTCGTAGGTTTTGATATAATCGAGTGAAATGTCGCAGAAAGTGCATTTACCCCAATAACAACCGTGTGCCAGCGTTAACTTATTCCAACGACCATCGTTCCAAAGTCGGTGCATCGGATTGGCTAATTCAATCACGGAAAGATAACTTTTCAGCGGTAAATCCGAGTAGTCAGGCGTTCCGAGGTCTTTTTGTTTGTAGTCGGGCTCGGTAGCTCCGTTATGGTATTGAACGGTATTATTATGAAGCGAGTAGGTACGTTTTAACATTTCTAGCGGACGTTTTCCAGCTACATGTTCGAGTAAGTTTTGCAACGGGCGTTCGCCATCGTCAAGCGTAATAAAATCGATGAATTCAAAAACTCTTGTGTCTTTCAGTGAACGTAATTCGGTGTTTGCATAACCACCACCCAAAACGATTTTGATCGCTGGGAAATGTTTTTTGATCCATTGACCACATTTAAAAGCACTGTATAAATTCCCCGGAAAAGGAGCAGAAAGTGCGACTAAAGTAGGTTTTTCTTGGTGAATTAACTTGGAAAGTAAGTCGATCGTTACCAGGTCAATGTAAGTGTTTTCATTGAGTAACGCTTGATGGAGTTGGTCAAAAGTAGAAGCGGATCTTCCCAAACGTTCAGCATAACGACTAAACCCAAAATGCGGGTCGATCGCTTCGATGATTAAATCAGAGATGTCTTCCAAATAAAGGGTGGCAAAATGTCTGGCTTTATCACGAATTCCCATAGTTCCAAAAGCCCATTCTAAATCTTCCAATTGTTCAAAACGAGAAGCTTCCGGTAAATAATTACGTTCACAAATCAGATGTGCTAAGGTAGGATTGGTATCGTGTAAGAACGAAATGACAGTGTCAATTGTTTGAATATAGGCGTCTTGTAAGTCAAGAATACGTTGGCTGTTTTCTGAAAGCGTTTCCCCTTTTTGTGTTGCTTCTTGAAAAATGGCAGTCAATCCTTTTTTTGAGAACAGGGAAAGAATGACCTCAATTCCTAAATCCGCTTGAAAAGAGGTAATGTTGATAGTGTTTAAAAATCCTTTGAGATAGGCAGTTGCAGGATAGGGGGTATTCAGTTGCGTAAACGGCGGGGTGATGAATAAGACTTTTTGTTCCAATGCTTCAGAATTTGATTTCAAATATCGAGATTATTCTAGGATTTTGGTAGGTTTTGTTGATAATTAATGGAATGAGTGGGATACCATCTTCCAAAGTTTCTCTTGAGCGTTAACTTCTTTGGAAGATTTTGGTGTGGTGTGGTTATGCAAACTTTCCTTTTGATAAGCTGAATTTAAAGTTTGAAATAGGCCTAAAAGTTATAATCATACTTATAATATTGTTGATTTTTAAAGAAAGTTATAATCATACTTATAACTTTTTGTTTTTTTTTTAATAAAAAGTTTAATAACAATCTTGGTAGTTAATTAAAAATTTGAAAACTCCATCTCTTTCCACTTTCTACTTTCTACTTTCTACTTTCCACTTTCTACTTTCCACTTTCCTCTCAACTAACATACTAAATCTTATTTTTTTACGTATTTTTAATATCAAAGATTTTTTAATGAGAATATTGCGCTTAAAATTATATTCATATCGTCCATTTTTAGCTGTTGTCATTTGTTTGATGGTAAATTATATGGTTTATTCTCAGAATAGAATTAATTCAGAAGAAAATAAAAATCACAATGCTGATTTTGAATATTTTTTTAACCTCTCACTTAAGAAATCAAAAGATAATTTTCCAACTTGGAATACTAAAGAAAGTAAACAAGTAAAATATATGGATGGAATAAGTTCTTGTTCGTATGTTCAAACAAACGATTTAAAAATTAAAAATATACAATTTAATAATATTGGATATTTCCATTTAGATACACTTTACAATCAGATATATAATCAAGTGTTAAAAAATCAAATTCAAAATATTGAAGAATTAGAAATAAACGAAAATTGTGCTAATCTGCCGGATTTCATGAGTGAATTCAAAAATTTAAAATCATTACAATTGCGTTTTTTTTATTCTGATGGTTGCGAAGGTCTTGATTATAACATCTTTTATTCAACTCTATTTTTGAATAAACTTTTCAATGAGTTGTCAGATGATATGCAATTCCTAATAATAAATAAGTTAGGAGGAAACATATTTATCCCTGAAAATAGCATTAGGAAATTCAAAAAAATTCAATCACTCGAAATTTCAACGGATATTTATGACGCACCTGTTATTACAAATATTCCTGTTTCACTGCTTTTAAATAAAGGATTTAAAATTTTGGATGTTGAACAAAACCATTTTAATGTTATTGGAACCGGTTTTATAACAAACCAAACAAGTACAAATACGCAATATTGTAACATGTGTTTTAAACAATATAGAAAACAAATCGACCAAATAAACAAGTTAGACACGATCATTTTTAAAGATTTAGAGAACAAAATCTATGCAACAGGCAAG
>JBILUY010000021.1:0-22179 GCA_044370735.1 Crocinitomicaceae bacterium
ATATATTCAAATTCACTAGAATAGGATTCATTGAAAAGTTGCCAAACACTATGTTGATAACCTATAGCATATCTTCCTAAAGCAGGATTGTAAAGATTGTATTCATCACAAGCTTTTTGTCTTTTTTTCAAGTCTTTACGATGAACTTTTTTAATGAAGGTTGCTGTTCTTTCTTCTTTTGGAAAATAATATACATAATCTTTATATAATAGAATATTTTTTGTGTAGTTTTTAGAATAAATTAAATTTAATGCGTTAGCACAAGCTCTGTGAGCATTCATTTTATCACCTTTAGTATTATAAGGATCACAATTACCATTAATTGTATGATGGGATGCATTTGGGTAGAGCAAGTGAAAATATTCTATAGTTTTAAAAAAATTAGTGCTCATACTATCTAAACCGATTGTTTCGTCATAACCTAGCCCATTATTTGCGATAAAAATTTTGTGAACACCAAGTGTTTTGCACGCAGCAATAAATTCTGCATTTCTTGCAGCTATCACTTCATTGTCCGTTAAGTTAAAAGAGTGTTTTTCATGATGGTACTCACACACTTGATTTCCGTTTAAAAGGTTCTTTATTCCTTCATTTTTCCCGTTGGTCATAAGTACCACAAAAACAGGATGTCCTTTACGAACAGCCTCTGCAATCGAAGCTCCCATACCCAGTGTTTCGTCATCCTGATGAGGTGTGTAAAATAGGGCAGGTGATTTATGTTTGTTTTTTAACGGAACTTGAGACTCCCAAACTAGTTGTGGATATTCTTCTTTTATCAAAGTTGTAATTTGCTTCTTTGATAAACTAGTTTTTTTGATTTGAATTTCACTTGTGCTCTTTTTGGAAAAAGAAAACAACATCAAAATACATAAAAAGGTGATCGATTTTTTTATAAAAAAACGGTTCTCTTTTATAGTATAAACTAACATAACCAAAAATAATTTTTCAATGATTTATTATTCTTAATTATTTGCGATAATACATTTCTTTATCTCTCAAATCCATTTGTTCTAACCATTTCACAAATGACTCTGCGAACATATCTCCTTTTAGTGTATAACCAGAGGCAGTAAAGTGAACAAAATCGTAACGCATTAAGCCATATTTTTTCCAAGTTTTACAAGCTCCGAGTTCACCCATGATACCATACATATCCCAAAGAGCCGCTTGGTATTTTTTTGCTAATTGAATTGCCATTTCTCTTTCTCGAGCAACATTTTTGTTTAAGTATTTTTTTTGAAAAAGCGCATCATTAGGAATGGTTAATAATATCGCACAGTTGGGGTTTACACTTAATACTTTTCTAATCAACGAATCAAGGTTAGCCTTAAATATTTCTGGTTTGAACATATCATATGGCATATTCGCGTCGTTTGTTCCAACAGAAAAGGCAAAGAAATCAGGAGGTGTTTCTTTAAGCTGTTCAACAAAAAGCTTATTTGCTAAATGTGTAGGTAGAGATGCACCGTTCACGCCTATCGTAGTGTAGGAAATACCAGGTTCATTATTCGTAAGTTGAAACCCTAATAATCTGAATTTATATTTATTAGAAGAACATCGAGTTAGTTTTAACTTGAATTGAGTTAAATTTTCTTTAAAATGAATATCCGTATACCCTAAATCTTCATTTGTTTGAATACGTAATACCTTTTTATCATTTTTTCCAAAACTAAACTCAAAAGGAAAAGTTCCTTTATTGTGATACATTCTAATACGATCGAAAGGTGGCTTTACTTTTGTTCTCTTATATCCAAAACTTAATTGAATGATTGAGTCTTGTGTTTCAAGTACCATTCCTAACAACCCATAATCTAATGAATCTGGTCTGTCTAGTGTACTTTTGTAGGTTGTCCAATGATTATTAGATATAAATTTATAATTCCATGGATTATTAGTTCCACATAAATCAAAAGGAAAAACTAACCCACGTTCACCAGGTAGTCCTTTCCAATTCGTTTGAAGGAAAGTACGCATTTGATGTGTATATACATCAGCTTGTAAATGAGACCCTCCTATATGATAGAAATTCAATTTTCTATCTTTATATTGAATCATTTGTTTGATGTTATAATACAACTTTTCGAAGTTGGCACTTTTTGGCGTATAGAATTGATAATGATTGTGTTCAAAATGGATGAAAGGATAAACTTCAGCATATCCAGAATCCACAATTCCGAAGAATTTTCTGTTTTGATATTTATTTAAATCAAGGTGATCAAGAGATTTCTTTTTTTCAGGAGTATGACACGCAGTTACAAATAACCCTAAGGTAATTACAAGAAATAAGTATGAACAGCGCAAAAATTTCATATTCAATAAAAATACGAATCCAAATCAAAAATGTTGCATCTTAATAAAAACAAAAAAAGACCAATCAACGATTGGTCTTTCAATATATTAAAAAAACAATTAATTTGATTCTTCTTCGTCAAAAACTCTTTTAGGTCTCATCCAGTCAAAAACACCTAAAGTAATCCAAAAAGGTAAAACGAAACCTAATAAAAATAGCAATACCCAAAATGCCATTCCGCCAATTAATAAGAAGGTTACAAATCCTAATGAGTTCATCTGATAATGTTTTTGATGTAAATATGAAACAAAGTTAATAAATTAAATAAAATCTTGATTACTTATTTTCAAGTTTTTTATACCAATTTAAAATTTTTTCTCCTAAAACGGTGCTTAATTTTAGGTAACTTTCCTTAGTCCAACCACCAACATGGGGAGTTAGGAGTACTTTTTGGTTCGAAACAAGCGCTTTAAAATCTTCTGCTTTCTCTTGATCAAAGGATTCGAAACTTGCTTTCTCAAATTCAAGAACATCTAATCCAGCACCTTTTACCTTACCTACTTCAATCGCGTTCAATAGTGCTTTAATCGATACGATTTTACCTCTGGAAAGATTTAATAAATAAAATGGTTTTGAGATTTT
This sequence comes from Crocinitomicaceae bacterium, assembly GCA_044370735.1. GTDB lineage: Bacteria > Bacteroidota > Bacteroidia > Flavobacteriales_D > Crocinitomicaceae > CANHVK01. Next base: position 2,933 of record JBILUY010000021.1, read on the forward strand.
TTCAAAAAATAAGTCGTCTACCCAAAACAAAGTTTCTTCATTTTGAGGAATATGAAAACTAATTACATCTGATTTTTGGTAGAGAGTTTCTAAATTTACTTGTTTTACATAGTTATCATCTATGTTTGTAAGGTATTTGTCGTATACTAAAACTTCAGTATCAAATCCCCTCAATTTTTTTGCAAAGGCACGACCATTGTTTCCATATCCGATGATCCCTATTGTTTTTCCATCTAGTTCTTCACCTCTATTTCCTTCACGATCCCACATTCCTTGTCGCACCTCTTTATCACCTTTCTGAAATTTATTCATTAATGATAGTAGCATTCCAAGTGCATGTTCTGCAACCGCATTTCTATTTCCTTCAGGTGCATTGAATAGCGTGATATTTCTTTTTTCACAATAAGGAACATCTATGTTTTCCATACCTGCACCTGATCTTGCGATAAATTTTAAACGTGGAGCAAATTGTAATAGTAATTCATTCATAGGAAATCTTGAACGAATGACAATCCCATCGGCATTTTCTAATTTTACTTTAAGTGAAGAAAGTTCATCTTTTGTAACATCAATGCATTCGAAACCATTTTTACTTAATTCTTCTTCTAATGCTTGATGTACAGTATCTATAAAGTAAACTTTCATCTTATCGTTTTTCAACGCCGTTAACAAATTCTTTTTCTAAGATGATTTTTCCTTTTTTATCAAAGATTTTCATCTTTCCATTTTTCAATCCTTTCGTATATGAAGTTTCAGATATTTTTTCTCCACTTCTTCCAAATTCAATCATTAATCCATCTAATTCCCCTTTTTTATAATTGGTAATAAATGCAGGAATTTTACCTCCAGGTAGATAAGCTGTCCAAGTACCATCTTTCAGTCCCTCATAGTATTGACCAGTTTCTGTTAATTCAAAATCTTTTTGAGAATAGGCAGCATATTTTCCATGTTTTATAGACTCTTTAATTTTTCGATTTTTCCAATATCCATAGTCCATATTAGCTAATTTTTTAGAAACGATTTTGTAAGAAGTAATTTCCTCTATCTTACCGTTTTCCATATATCTAACCCATTTTCCTGTTTTTAGATTTAGTTTATAGAAACCAGTTAACATTAGTGTTCCTTGTGGGTACCATGATTGCCATTTACCATGAAGTTCTCCATGTTTGAAAGAAGATTGATTTTTTAATTTTCCATTCTCCCAATAGTTTAACCACACACCTTCTTCTTTTCCATTATTATATTTTCCAGTCATTAATAGGGTACCGTTTTCATACCAAGTTTCCCAAAGACCATCTTTTAAATCATTTTTAAAAGTCCCAACTTTGAAAAGGCGTTTATTCGTGTAGTAATATTCCCATTTTCCTTCTTTTTTTCCTGCTTTGTAAAAAGCGTTATACGAAACTTGCCCAGTAGGATAATAATATACCCAAGCACCATCTTGTAAATCATTGACAAAAGTACCTTCTTGATCTTTCGTTCCTTTATTTGTATACCAAATCCATTTTCCTTCTTTTTTACCTAAATGATAATTTCCGCTCACATTCACAACTTTATTATCATAATAATAGATATAGGCTCCTTCAAGTAAGCCATTTTTGTAATTACTCGTTTTTTCTAGATCTCCTGTATAGTAATAATAATTCCATTCACCATCTTTACGTTCTTGTTTGAAATTACCTTTTAATAATATGTATCCGTTTATACTCCAATCTTCACAAGGTCCATCTCTCAAACCATCTTTGTAATTATATTTTTCTTTTAATTTTCCATTAGGATAATACAGTGTTTTAGTACCATTTCCATTTTTTATTACCTGTGTATGTAAACTATCATCCATCCAAAATTCTTTGATATAGCAAATAGTATCAATGTATTCTTCAACCGATTGAGGTCTTCCATCCATGTAGTATTTTTTCCAAATTCCAAATGGTTTGTTATTTTTATAATATCCTTCTACAACTAAATTTCCATTTTCTACCCATTCACGGTAAACGCTGTCTTGAATATTCATTTTAAAATATCCTTCTTGTCTAGGTTTACCATTCGCGTATTTTAAGAATACTTGTCCATGTAATTTTTCACGATAAAATGTTCTAATTTCTTCTAAATCACCAAATTCATTATAATATTCCCATTTTCCGTGGCGATCGCGAGTTTGTCCTAAAGCATCTTTATAATAACTACCACTTGATTGAATTTTTGTCTTTTTAATATCCCAATAGATTTTATCAACTGGGGTTAGATTTTCTTTTAATACTTTCTGTGAGTTACCGAATAAAGGAAGTAAAATTCCCAATATATATAGTATTCTTTTCATAATTTGAAAATTAAAATTTTTCAAGTAATCCTTGTAATAATAGAACGATGCCAAAAAGAGTTAATATCGAACCTGTGATTCGATTTAAAGAACGCATTACTGGATCTGTAATAAAAGGTCTTAATTTTTTGGCGCCTATAATTTTGAGTAAGTCTATCGAGAAGAATACAGAAAGCATAACTCCAATAAACAAAATTGTCTCAAAAGTGCTATTCGCTCCATTTTTAGCACTTAATGCCATGACACTAAACCAATAAAAGATTACCATGGGATTGGCCATATTTAGCATCAATCCTTTTAAGAATTGAAGCCAATTATCTTTATTAGAAGATGTTGCGTTATCGATATCTTCTTGTTTTGCAACAGATGGTTTTTTTATAATTGATATGATACCAAAAATTAGAAATAAAGTGCCACCTATAATTTTAAGTAATTCGTTATGCCCTTCCATTATTTTTGCCACTTCTGCATAAAAAAGATAAGCAATAGATATATATATCAAATCACTTGTTAAGATTCCAAAATCAAAAAAAAGTGCTGTTTTAATTCCTTTTTTGATACTTGTTTCTAAGAGTAAGAAAAATGCAGGACCAATCATCATACTTAGTATGAGACCAGTGACAATTGCCTTAAATAATAATTCTCCCAAGCTTTTTTTATTGTTTTAAACAAAAATAATCATTTCAAAATTAATCTTGAATTTGAATTTTAAATCGATTTACTTGATTTGATTCTATTATTTCTAAAACGTACATACCAGACTGAATATTGTCTAATGAAAGTACATTTTGATTACTCCAAGTATTTATAACAGCTCCATTCAACGATAACAATCGAATTTGATCTATGTTTTTAGTCTCTGATTGAATTGTTAAAGTTCCATTTCCGGAAACTGGATTTGGAAAAACATTAAAGTATGGTTGAGTGTATGAATTCAGGTTTGCTAAATTTGGGATTATCAATTGATTTGTGAAGGTGGCTCCACATCCGTTTTCGTCTTCGTAGGTTAAGTTTACTAGAATAGTATCTGTTGGATGAATACCAGCAATATGCATCAATGTATCTGTATTGTTTAGCGTTAATTGAATTGGATCTTGACGATTTATTTGATAGCTACCCCTTACATTAATAGGCCCCTTTTTCCAAATCATACGGTAACTAGTTTCACTTACAGGAAACCATTGAATTTGTATTGAATCAGGATGATTGACTTTTACTAATGTTCCAGCACGTTTTGTACTTTCACATCCATTTTCTAGACTGCTTGCAAAGTATGTTTTCCCATCGATTAAGGCATCTGATTTTGAAATTGGTAAACCACCTTGTATTGAATCATACCAACGAAATGTTTGCGTTTCTCCTTTTAAACTATCAATGATTGGTTTGTTAAATAAACAGAAATCTAATACTTTATAAGTTTTTGGCGCATCTGGACTTTGAACTGTTACAGTAATTTTGTTCCAAAAGGGAGTGGGACATCCATATTCAATTGGATAATAATAATCTGTAGATGTCAATAATGCATTACTGCTTAATGAATCGGGTGCGTTGGGTGTTAAGTACAATGATTGTTTTGTTTCAGCTAAATATTTAATATACTCGATACTCAAACTATCGTATTCACAAACAGTAACATTCATAGGTAATATATTCGGTGTTGGTTTTGCTAATACACGTACTACTTTCGAAATATATGTATCTCCTTGATATTCTCCCTGTACATAATATTCTCCCAACTCTTTCACCGTGATTATTTGTCCTATAGAATTATTGCTCCAACGTGGATTTGAGAAACCTTTTCCAGCATCTAACTTTAAACTATCACCTTTACATAAATAAAGTGTATCTGGTAAGTCGGGTAAATTGATAAGTGAAGTTTCAAATTGTGCATCAGCTACATTGAAGAATCCAGCAAAAAAAGTTCCATTATCAAATTCTGTTTGTCCTGCTGGTTGAATGCTATTGAACACCAATCGAACCCCTAATTGATTGATATCTTGTAAAAGTGCTTTACTAATTTCTTTCGTTGCGAGTGCATAGTTTGGATTATTAAAAGGAATAATGTGTGTAAAACCTGTTTTTCCTGTAATCACATCGTCAAAAGGTGTTTGTTCGCTATTATAATCAATCAGCATTTTAAGTGCAGGAGTATTCCCAATAGCCAGTGTATCATTATTTAATTTGATTACAAATGTTCCACCAATATACGTTCTATTTTCAGTGTCATTAATCAAATCCCATTCAGTTCCACGAGTATCTGAATTCAAATCCATATCAGAAAAATCAATGGAAAGATCCCCTATCTTTTTTCCATAGAAAGCTAATTTTGCTGCCAAGTTGGTAAATCCTGTGAAATTTCCTGTTCCGTGCATTCCTCCTTTCCCTTGTTGATCGAAAAAACCTTCAGAACGAGAACGTAAATAATAATAAGCAGTATCATTTCCAAAGGCATTATATGGTTCTGGTATTAGGTGGCCAAATGCGCCTGCGCGGTTATTCCAACCAATTACACCTTCGTGATTAGCATCTAAACCAACAAGCGGTAGTTTATTTTGTGCTTGAATTAAAAGTGTTGAACTAGTTATAAATAAAAGTAAAATAAAGTTTCTCATTATAAATCAATTTATTACAAAGTAAGAAAATTATAGCTTAAATTACAATGATTATTATTAATTAAGTAGAAAGTAGAAAGTAGAAAGTAGAAAGTAGAAAGTAGAAAGTTTTATTTTTTAAATCCAATTTTTTCGCGATTTGTTTGTTGAACGAGTTGTCGATCTTTTTTAAGCAGATGATTTAACACATCAAAAACATCATCAAATGTTTTATTATACGTTTTTTCGAGTTCTACAATTTTTTTCGAAAGCTCTTCATAATTCAACGCATATTGACGCATTAATACAAATGCCCGCATAATGGCAATATTTACTTGAATTGCTTTTTCAGAGTGAATGACACTTGAAAGCATTGCAACACCTAGCTCTGTAAAGGCAAAAGGAGTTGCACCACCAAAAGATTTAATGGATGGTATCACATTTTGTGACACCAACATTTCCATTTCTTTTGTTGATACTTCAAACATAAAATCTTCTGGAAAGCGTTGTATATTTCTTCGAACAGCCTGTTTTAACACCCTTGTTTCAACACCATATAAAACAGCTAAATCTTTGTCAAGAATGACTTTTTTTCCTCGTATTTCAACGATTTTTTCATTGATACTCATTAGTTCCATAATCACTTTTCTTATATAAGTTAGTAAAAAAGGTGATTTCGAAAATATTTTCAAGCAAGAAAAAAAATGTAAAAAGGTGTTTTTTTTCTCAATTTTTATATATTTGTATCGCCTATAAATAAAGTAGGCTTTTGAAAAGAATGAAAAATAACAATGTCATTATTATTAATACTATTATTGTCTGGACAACCTGACGAGATAAGGTATTGATAACAAGATAAACCGAAAAGCCTTTCTCGTCAAACCGAAGAAAGGCTTTTTTATTAATTTGAATTTTTAAAAAATAAAAACGTATGTACTTTAACAACGACACTATTATCTTCCTAGATGGACAGTATGTAAAAGCTTCTGAAGCTGGAGTAAATTTATATAATCAAACAATGCACTACGGAAACGGGGTGTTTGAAGGTATTCGTTCGTACGAAACTGAACAAGGAACGAAAATTTTCAAAGCAAAAGAACATTACGATCGTTTGCATTATTCAGCAGAGAAAATGCATATCAAATTAAACTATACGGTTGAAGAGTTAGAGGAAATTTCATACGAGGTACTAAAAAGAAATAATTTAACAGATGCTTATTTACGTCCGTTAGTGTATTTAGGACCAAATATGTCTTTGCAACCTGTTGAAGAAGTACATGTTGTAATTATGGCTTGGGAATGGGGTAAATATCTAGGAGATAAAATGTTGCGTTTAGGGGTTTCTTCTTACCAACGTCCAAATCCTAAATCTTGTCACGTAGCAGCTAAAGTGGTTGGTCACTATATCAATTCTATTTTAGCTACAACGGAAGCAAAACAAAACGGATACGATGAAGCGTTGTTAACAGACATGAATGGTCATATTGCTGAAGGTCCGGGTGCGAACTTCTTTATGGAGAAAGATGGAAAATTATATACTGCACCTCTTGGTAACATTTTGGCAGGTATTACACGTGCAACAGTTATCGAATTAGCTCAAAAATTAAACATTCCAATTGAAGAAAAATTCTTTACACCTGAAGAAATGAAAACTGCCGATGCTGCTTTCTATTGTGGAACGGCTGCAGAGGTAATCGGAATTGAATCGGTTGATGATTATGTTTTCCCAAAAGCGTGGAAGGATACAAAAGGAGCTATTATTCAACGTAACTATATGAATTTAGTACTTCACAAAGAATTGGAATTAGCTTAAATGAAATAAGAATTCATTTTAAAAATTAAAAGACAATGATAATCAATAAATATTCGAGAAACATAACTCAAAACGAAACCCAACCTGCAGGACAAGCAATGTTGTACGGGATTGGTTTGACTGATGAGGATATGTCAAAAGCACAGGTAGGTATTGCAAGTGCTGGTTACGAAGGAAATACGTGTAATATGCACTTGAATGACTTATCACGACAAATCAAGCAGTCTGTTCAAGCAGCTGATATGGTTGGTTTGGTATTCAATACAATCGGTGTGAGTGATGGTATGTCAAACGGACTAGACGGTATGCGTTATTCGTTGGTTTCTCGTGATATTATTGCTGATTCTATTGAAACCGTTTGTGGTGCACAATATTACGATGGGCTAATTGCCGTAATGGGGTGTGATAAAAATATGCCAGGGTCTATCATCGCTATGGGACGTTTGAACCGCCCTGCAATTATGGTTTACGGTGGTACAATCGCTCCGGGTGAATGGAAGGGGGAAAAGTTGAATATCGTTTCGGCTTTTGAAGCATTAGGAAAGAAAATGAATAATGCAATCACTCCTGAAGATTATAAAGGGATTATTCAACATGCTTGTCCAGGTGCTGGTGCTTGTGGAGGAATGTATACAGCAAATACAATGGCTTCAGCAATTGAAGCGTTGGGTATGAGCTTACCTTTTAGTTCATCTAATCCAGCTTTAAGTGCTAATAAAAGACACGAATGTGACGCTGCAGGTGTTGCTATCAGACATTTATTAGAAAAAGATATCAAGCCGAGAGATATTATGACTCTGAAGGCTTTTGAAAATGCCATTCGTATTGTCCTTGTTTTAGGAGGTTCAACAAATGCGGTATTACACTTAATCGCTATGGCTCATTCAGTTGGAATTAAATTAACCATTGATGATGTCCAAAAATTAAGTGATAATACTCCGGTATTAGCTGACTTAAAACCTTCAGGTAAATATTTAATGGAGGATTTACACAATGTAGGTGGTACACCTGCAGTGATGAAATATATGCTTGAAAATGGAATGTTACATGGTGATTGTTTGACTGTAACTGGTAAAACAGTTGCAGAAAATTTAGCAGATTTACCTTCATTCCAAGTGGGACAAGATGTATTTTTACCGATAGAAAAAGCAATCAAACCTACAGGTCACTTACAAGTATTGTATGGTAACTTGGCCGAACAAGGTGCAGTAGCTAAAATTAGTGGCCACGAAGGAGAGTTTTTTGAAGGAACAGCTGTTGTTTTTGAAGATGAATTTACTGTAATAGATGGATTAAATGACGGTCGAATCAAACCTGGTTCAGTTGTCGTAATTCGTATGTGTGGTCCAAAAGGTGGTCCAGGAATGCCAGAAATGTTGAAACCAACTTCTGCCATTATGGGTGCCGGTTTAGGAAACAGCGTTGCGTTGATCACGGATGGTCGTTTCTCTGGTGGTACACATGGTTTCGTTGTAGGACACATAACACCAGAAGCAATTGACGGAGGATTAATTGGTTTAGTGAAAGATGGTGATATCATCGCAATTGATGCTGTGAACAATACACTTACGTTAAAAGTGGATGAAGCAGAAATTGCAGAACGTAGAAAAAATTGGAAACAACCTGCTTTAAAAGTATCGCAAGGTATTTTGTATAAATATGCAAAATGCGTAGCTACTGCTTCAGAAGGATGTATTACAGATAAGTAGGCTTCGGAGCCTCAGCCTACGAGAGTAGGTTCTTCCCCCTTTGGAGGGGGGCAGAAAAAATAAAATATAAAACTAGGATTAACCTAAAAATTGAGATAGAAAATGTGTTTAATCGAGGCAAACAAAAAATTTAATCCGCAGTTTACTTAGGTAAATGAGGAATTAAATTTTGCAGTTGAACGAAGAGTAAATACATATTTCTATCGAATAAATGAAATAATTATGAGTCAGATAACAGGTTCAGAAGCCGTAATAAAAAGCCTAGTTGCCGAAGGTGTTCACACGATTTTCGGTTATCCAGGTGGGGCAATTATGCCGATTTATGATGCGTTGTATGATTACAGCGAACAAGTAAAACACATTTTAGTACGTCACGAACAAGGAGCGATTCACGCTGCGCAAGGGTTTGCACGTACTTCTGAGACATGTGGAGTATGCTTTGCTACTTCTGGTCCGGGTGCAACAAACTTAATCACAGGATTAGCAGATGCGATGATCGATTCTACACCAGTTGTGTGTATTACAGGACAGGTGGCGTCTCATTTGTTAGGTACAGATGCATTCCAAGAAACAGATGTAATTGGTATTTCTATGCCAGTTACAAAATGGAATACTCAAGTAACTAAAGCTGAAGATATTCCTGCAGCATTAGCGAAAGCATTTTACATTGCTCGTTCTGGTCGTCCAGGTCCTGTTTTAGTTGATATCACAAAAGATGCACAGTTTGGAATGTTGGATTTTAACTATGAGCATTGTAAAGACGTTCGTAGTTATTTCCCAAATCCTGTAATGGATGTGACTGCGGTTGAATCTGCAGCAGCGTTATTAAACGAAGCAAAAAAACCTTATATTTTAGTTGGACAAGGAATTATCCTTTCTAATGCGGAACAAGAAATTCTTGCTTTTGCAGAAAAATCTGGAATTCCTGTTGCTTCAACGTTGTTAGGTTTGGGAGCATTTCCACCTGATCATGAGTTGTATGTTGGATATTTAGGAATGCACGGAAACTATGCACCGAATATTTTAACAAATGAAGCAGATGTGATTTTAGCGGTTGGAATGCGTTTTGATGACCGTGTGACTGGAGACGTTAGTCGTTATGCGAAACAAGCAAAAATCATCCACATTGATATCGATGCAGCAGAGTTAAATAAAATCGTGAAAAACGAAGTTTCTATTCATGCAGATGCTAAAGAAGCATTGGCTTTGTTGACTCAAAAAGTGGAGAAAAGAACTCATGATGCTTGGTTGAAAGAATTCAGAGATGCAGAACAAAAAGAAAAAGATGCTGTAATCAATGAGGCTATACATCCTTCACACGATAAATTACAAATGGCTGAGGTGGTTAACCGATTATCAGAAATTACAGATGGTAAAGCAATTGTAGTTACGGATGTTGGTCAGCACCAAATGGTTACTTCAAGATATTATCAATATAAAGCAAACAATACGAATGTCACTTCTGGTGGATTAGGTACGATGGGATTTGCTTTACCGGCAGCGATTGGAGCGAAATTAGGAGCACCTGAAAAAACGGTAGTTGCTATTATTGGTGATGGAGGTTTCCAAATGACTATTCAAGAATTAGGTACGATTCTTCAATTTGGTGTGGACGTGAAAATCTTAATTTTGAATAATAACTTCCTAGGAATGGTACGTCAATGGCAAGAGTTATTCTTCGATAAGCGTTACTCATTTACAGACATAGTAAACCCTAATTTCTTACAAATTGCAAAAGGGTATAACATTGATGGATTGAAAATCACAACACGTAAAGAGTTAGACGGAGGATTAGAAACAATGTTAAATAGCAAAGGATCATTCTTGTTAGAAGTAGTTGTGGAGCGTGAAGAAAACGTATTCCCAATGGTACCAACAGGAGCCTCTGTATCTGAAATTCGATTAAACTAATTTGAACTATGGAAAACGTATTTAATATATCAATCTTTACAGAGAACAGTGTCGGGATGTTGAATCGCATCACGATTATTTTTACTCGTCGTCACATTAACATTGAAAGTATTACCGCTTCTGAATCAGAATTAGAAGGAATACACCGTTATACAATTGTGGTGAAAGAGCCAGAAGAAGTAGTTCGCAAAGTGGTTTCTCAAATCGAAAAACAAGTAGAGGTATTGAAGGCATTTTATCATTCGGATGACCAAGTGGTTTATCAAGAGATTGCGCTTTACAAATTACCTACGAATGTATTAGCAAGTGGAGGAGATGCAGAGCGTATCGTACGTTCTCACCATGCACGTATTTTAACAATTGAACCAGAGTTCACAATTTTAGAAGTAACTGGATATCCAGAGGAAATCCATACGTTATTTACAGAATTGAAACCGTATGGATTATTAGAATTTGTTCGTTCGGGTCGTGTGGCTATTTCTAAACCAATGAAGACCTTGGAAGCGCATTTAAAAGATATGAATGAAAATAAAATCATTAAATAAAAAACAATGGGAAATTATTTTAACACTTTATCATTAAGAGAACAATTAAACCAATTAGGGGTTTGTGAATTTATGGATATCAATCAATTTGCTGATGGCGTGAATGCGTTGTTAGGAAAAAAGATTGTAATCGTAGGATGTGGGGCGCAAGGATTAAACCAAGGATTAAACTTGAGAGATTCAGGGTTAGACGTGAAATATGCTCTACGTAAAGATGCGATTGAAACAAAACGTGCTTCTTGGAAAAATGCAACAGAAAACGGATTTGAAGTTGGAACTTACGAAGAATTAATTCCTACTGCTGATTTAGTAATCAACTTAACTCCAGATAAACAACATACAAGTGTAATCAATGCGGTAATGCCATTGATGAAACAAGGAGCGACTTTATCTTATTCTCACGGTTTTAATATCGTTGAAGAAGGAATGCAAATTCGTAAAGATATTACGGTGATTATGGTGGCGCCTAAATGTCCTGGAACAGAAGTACGTGAAGAGTACAAAAGAGGATTTGGTGTACCAACATTAATCGCTGTTCACCCTGAAAACGATCCAGAAGGAAAAGGATGGGAATGGGCGAAAGCATACGCAGCTGGTACAGGAGGTCACAAAGCAGGTGTATTGAAATCTTCTTTTGTTGCCGAAGTAAAATCGGATTTAATGGGTGAGCAAACGATCCTTTGCGGTGTATTGCAAACAGGTTCTATTTTATCGTTTGATAGAATGGTAGAATTAGGAGTAGAGCCAGGTTATGCTGCTACCTTAATTCAATACGGATGGGAAGTTATTACAGAAGCGTTGAAACACGGTGGAATTACAGCGATGATGGATCGTTTGTCAAATCCTGCTAAAATCAAAGCGTTTGAAATTTCAACAGAATTGAAAAACATCATGCGTCCGTTGTTCCAAAAACACCAAGACGATATCATGAGTGGACATTTCTCTCAAACGATGATGTTAGATTGGGCGAATAATGACAAAGATCTATTGACTTGGAGAGCTGAAACTGGAAATACTGCATTTGAAAAAACAGAAGCAACTGCTAAAATCAGTGAGCAAGAATTTTTTGATAACGGTTTATTGATGGTTGCGTTCGTAAGAGCAGGAGTAGAGTTAGCATTCGAAGTGATGGTTGAATCAGGAATTAAAGAAGAATCTGCTTACTATGAATCTTTACATGAAGCACCACTTATTGCGAATACAATTGCTCGTAAGAAATTGTTCGAAATGAACCGCGTAATTTCTGATACTGCAGAATATGGATGTTACTTATTTGACCATGCTGCGAAGCCATTATTAGCTGATTTTATGAAAACAGTTACTGCTGATTTGATTGGTAAAAATTTCAACGAAGGAAAAGACAACGGTGTGGACAACAAAGAGATCATTGCAGTAAATAAAGTTTTACGTTCTCATACAATTGAAAAAGTAGGAGAAGTATTACGTGCAGCAATGTCTGACATGAAAGCATTGAACGAATTATAATTTATAATTTATGAGTTATGGGTTAATTTATAATCCATAACTCATAATTCATAATCCCAAAGAATGGTCACACTACAACACATACAACAAGCGAAAGAAGTATTAGAAGGCGTTGCATACAAAACCCCTTTAATGCGCAGTATGACATTGTCTGAAAAATTTCAAGCAAATGTTTTATTGAAACGTGAAGACTTACAGTTAGTACGTTCTTATAAATTGCGTGGTGCATTTAATAAAATGTACAACCTAACAGAAGAACAAAAAGCGAAAGGAATTGTATGTGCAAGTGCTGGAAACCATGCACAGGGTGTTGCCTATTCGTGTATGCAATTAGGTATCAAGGGTACGATTTACATGCCTTCAACGACTCCAAAGCAAAAAATCAGACAAGTAGAATTGTTTGGTAAATCGATGGTGACGATTGTGTTGGCTGGTGACACCTTTGACGATTCATACAACGAAGCACAGGCTTTTGGTAAAGCGAATGGATTAACGTTCATTCATCCGTTTGATGATCCGATGGTTATTGCAGGGCAAGGAACAGTGGCCTTAGAGATTTTAGCGAATGCAGAAGCACCGATTGATTATTTATTTGTACCGATTGGAGGCGGAGGTTTAGCAGCCGGAGTAACGACTGTTTTTAAAGAATTAAGTCCAAACACGATTATAATTGGCGTGGAGCCAGAAGGAGCACCATCGATGAAAACTTCCATTGCTAATGGCGTAAATACGACTTTAGATCATATTGATAAGTTTGTGGATGGAGCAGCCGTTAAAAGAGTAGGTGATTTAACGTTTGAAATTTGTAAAGACAAACTGAAAGAAGTGGTAACTATTCCAGAAGGAAAAGTGTGTAGTACTATTTTGAGTTTGTACAACGAAGAAGCAATGGTCGTTGAGCCAGCTGGTGCTTTGACAATTTCATCACTTGATTTTTACAAAGAAGAAATCAAAGGCAAAAACGTAGTGTGTATTGTTTCTGGTAGTAACAATGACATTACCCGTACTGAAGAAATCAAAGAACGTTCTTTGGTTTATGAAGGATTGAAGCATTATTTTATGATTCAATTTCCACAACGTCCAGGTGCCCTAAAAGCATTTGTAAATCAGGTGTTAGGACCTGAAGACGACATTACTTATTTCCAATTCTCAAAGAAAAACAGCCGTGAAAGCGGACCTGTTGTGGTTGGTATCGAATTAAAACACAAAGAAGATTTTGAGGGCATTTGTAATCGTTTGAAAGAATTACATTTCACCTACGAATACTTGAATAACAACCCGACTTTGTTTGGGTTGTTGGTTGGGTAATTCGCTTCCCTCTATGAGTAGGGATTAAGGGAGGTGATAGTTTATAACTACATGAATAAATGTAGAATTGTTTAATCGTAATGATACCTACATGAAATAATTATCACGGTATTATTTTCCACCTTGTACACCAATCGATGTTCTCGATCAATTCTTCGAGACCAATAACCAGCTAGGTCATATTTCAGGGCTTCAGGCTTACCGATTCCTTCAAAAGGAGTTCGCTGGATATCTTTAATTAGTAGGTTAATTTTCGATAACATTTTTCGGTCTTCTTTCAACCAAGAAGTGTAATCATCCCAAGCGTGAGTAGAAAAAGTAATTAGCATTAATCTTCAATTAAGTCGTGTGATTGACCCTTTTGAGCTTTAATCTCCTTCATTGATTCATACAATCGGTCTGCATTTTTTATAGAACCAAGTAAATGCATGGTTTCCATCATGGAGTTATATTCTTCCAAAGAAATTAACACCGTACCTTTTCCTTTCCCTCGTTTAATAATCAAGGTTTCATTATTATCTTCTACTTCGTTTAGGTATTTCTTCAAGTCTGTTCTAAACTCGGAATAATTTGCTGCTAACATAACGTACTTATTTAAGTACTAATTTAAGTATTTATTTTTATAAATCAAAAAATATAATTCAAGGTGTTTTTCGCTCAAACAATTTTTTTAGATAAGTAACTACGAAATAACTTTTTGTTAATATCATACGATGACAAGTTCAAAATTGAAAAGAAACTTATCAAACATTAAGATGAGTAGGTTACCCTCTAATTATACTCAAAAATACCATCCCATATCTCATCCACGCGTTTAAGTGCTTCTTCAATCGGAAGTACAGTCCACATGTTGTGTTTTTCGTGAGCCAATCCGATGTGTTGTAATTTTAAAAGGGCATCTTGTACGTCAAAGTCGAGAGCGCAATTGAATTCGGTTTGAAACCAAGATTCAATTTGTTGGTCGAGATGTTCAGCGGTGGTAGGCGATTGATTTTTCCATAAGAAAGCGTATGCCAACATACTTTCTTTCATTTCTTCTTCTTCAGAAGCGTCTAATAAGGTATGGAAAACACCCCCATTGTTTCCCAGGTTTTTGAAATATAGACTATCGGTCAACATTTTTTTGAAATTGTTTTTCTTGTTGACATATCCTTTGTACTGTCTGAAAAGGTATAATCCCAATACGCCAAGGGCAACTCCACTTTGAATGAGGGTTGTTTTAATCCCTTGTAAATGCATCAGGTTTCCTGCCTTGTATGCTTTTTCGATTTTGATCAAAGCAGGAATCACTTTAGTAGAAAGAATTGGAACACCACCACCAATGGCTGGAATCCATAGGAGTAATTTATCTGTAAGCGACATTTTTGGTTCTGCATTCGGAAAAATGGTTTCCAAGTCGTTTTTCGGTACGCGTTTGAAAATTTTAAGAACAATACTATTGGGAGCAAAAGGTAGTTCTTCGGTAGTTATTTTCTTTTGTGTAAAATGTGTTTCGGTGTTGTAGTGTAAATAAAGAATTACACGATCGTAATATTCAATCTCAATTTCCTTCTTCCAGAAAATCCATTTTTTGACTTTTTCACGGGTTTTGGTCAACCCACGTGCATACATAAAGTAATCCTGAAAATCGCTGAAGTCAATGTGTAGATTTAGACCAACCAAATCCGAGTTTTGTATCGCTTCGTGAATAGTTTCTCGAGGTACTTCGGCAAAATTTCCACGGTCTAAAATTTGTTGAAACGTTTTTTTGAAAAGGGATAAATTGCTTTTCGTTCGGTATAATTCTCGTTCGTTAGCCAAACGATCTGGATCAAAATGGGCGTAATTCAATTTTAATTTCTGATTTAAATTAAATCCTTCATAATGAAAATAATGCTCCAATACGTGAAACAATTTCTTGAAATCTGCTTTGTCTTTTTCCTCTTGAAAAAGATGCTGCAATTGTTTTTCTAAAATTAATTCAGCGCTAAACGGGATGTAATTTTCTTTTTGCATACAGATTTTAAAAACGTTTTCAGTGATAAATATAGTCAGAAATCGAACGATTTTTTATTAAATTGGATTGATAAAGATTTAGTATCAAATTTCAAAGTAGTAATCGAAAATGAATTTATTACTCTGATTAACAAATTACTAAACTGTGAAATTATTTTTACTTTAATAAAGTCTTTTTTGATTTTTCTTCCGAACATTCGAAAAGTAAGTTTGTTATGAAATTTCCAAAATAGTTTACTTAGTTATTTCTATTAAACATTTTTAAAATATAAGTTATAAAAACAAACAAAATACTTCATTCTTATCTAATTATACTTTAATTTAGTAGTCTTAACTAAATTATATGCAATATTTTCAAATTAACACCATTGATGTAAGTGCTGAATACTTTGATAATGAAGTTTTAGCGATTAATTTAAAAACCGGTAATTATTTTAGCTTACGTTTCTCTGCATTTGTTTTTTGGAAATTAATTACGGGAGGAAAATCTTTCGAAGATACTCTAGTTTCAATGAGTGAACATTATGCTATTTCAGTTAATGAGTTAACAGAAAAGTTTGAAGCTTTGTTAAATCAATTAATTAACAATGAGTTATTAGTTGGTTTGTCATCTATAGAAAATGTTGAAGATACTAATTGGTTAAAAGAACTAGATTCTAAATTTTTAGAACCACAATTTGAATGTTATACGGATATGCAAGACTTATTGCTATTTGATCCGATACACGATGTTGATACGCAAGTTGGATGGCCTAAAAAAGCGGATGATGAAACAAAACAATGAATTAATTGATAATGAAATTCTTAATTTAAAATCGTTAGATCATTATTTTGAGGATTTACATCGCAATTTTTCAATTGCATCAACTAATTTAGGTGGTATTTTTTCTTTTGATTTTGAACTTGCTAATAAAAAAATTACCATTTCTTCTGCTGGAGAAAAACTATTACTACTAACAACACAAGCATTAGTTCATTTAGAAGCTGAAAAAATAGAATCTCTTGAAAAGCCTTTCATCATTTATACTTGGGATGAAAAAGAATCTAATATTCCTTTACCCGAACATCCTTGGATAACTCCTGATGGTTTAGTTGAGGATAGTTTTGTTCAATTTCATTTGGAGTATTATTTCGTTAGTCAGTTTGATAATCAATCAATTCTTTTTTTATATAATTTTAAAGAAAACGTCGCTTTTTGTATTGTAAAAGATGCAAAAAAATTAAATAATTCATTTCTTTCTTCCCCATTTTTTAAATTAATCGCACTTTGGGCAAGCAAACAGAAATTAAATATATTACACGCTGGCTGTGTTTCGTTAAACAATAAAGGAGCACTTATTGTAGGTAGAAGTGGTAAAGGTAAGTCTTCAACTTCTGTTCAATGTCTTATCGACGGGTTGGATTACTTAAGCGACGATTATATTCTCATTGATGATTCTGGAGAAAAAACGATAGCTTATTCGATCTTTAATACTGGAAAATTAAAATTAAATCACATAGAAAAATTCAATAAGATTCAATCATCTTTTAAAATAGGAAATTTAGATAAGAATAATAAACCCCTTCTTTTTTTATCCACACTTTTTAAAGAACAAATTAAACGTAGTACTGAAATTAAGGCCATTATTGTTCCCAATATTACATCAAATAGATCTGCTGATTATTATCGAATTTCTTCGGTTGAAGCTTTAAAAGCTTTAGCTCCAAGTACATTAGTTCAATTGAGAATCAATGGTCTTAACGAATTAAAATCACTAGCAGATTTGACACGTAAGTTTCCAAACTATTGTGTCGAATTAGGTTCAGATTTTGAAGATATTTCTCTCAAAGTAAAAAGGATAATTGAAGAAGTTTAGCTATGTCTTTGGAGGTTGATTCTTTCTCGAAGCAGATAAATGAAGGTCAGAAAAATCTCATTTTAGGAATATTGTCAAGAGATAAAGATGAATTTTTACAGTATTGGAGATTATGGAAACACCATCAGAATTTTGAAGCCTTAGATTATGATTCCTTAATATTATTTCCTTTGTTTTATGACAAAATCGAAAAGTTTAACATCGTTGATGACAATATTCCTAGATATAAAGGGATTATAAGAAAGAATTGGGTTCTCTCCTCAACAAATGAAACATATGTTAATGAGTTGAGAGCAAGATTTAAAAATCAGAATATTTCCTTTTTACTATATGATGAATCAGCAATTAATAGCGTTGTTTCAGAGTTAAAATATCCGATAAAATCAAGCGCAATTTCCATTTTAGTTAATCGTTCAGATTTAAAAAAAAGTGTAAAAATTATTGAGAAAATTGGATTTCAAGCTTCTTTTTTTTCAAAATTAAAACGACTATTGTTCTTTAGAAATTATGTTTTACTTAAAAAGAATCAATCAAGAGTAAAAATCTACTTTCGACCAGTAAATATTCCTTTAAATTCTGTAAACAAGAATAATTTACTCAAAAAGTCTATAATCGAAAATGTTATTGATAAGGAAACTTGTACTTATCATATTTATTACCAAATTATTAGATCGCAAACGGAACATTCTAAACCTAAAATAGATTGGATAATTTATCTTTTTTTAATTGAAAGTCAATTTCAAATAGATTGGAAATTATTTGTTGAATTAACTGTAAAGGACCATCTACACGATATAATCTTACCGGCATTTCAATATTTGAATTCCCTTGATCAAACTAAATTTCCAAGTTTTGTTATTGAGGATTTAATCAAATCAAAAAAATCGTGTAAGTGTAAATTAGCACATTATTTTGCTAAACCTAAAAAGTCAATTTTACATCGAGTGGCAAGAATATTATATTTTCGTTTGAATAGGTTATTTAATTAAGAATTAAATAGTAACTCTTTTTCTCCCCAAATTAATCCTCCAGGCAAATCAATGTTTGTTATATCAAAATGAATCACTCGTCGTTTTAGTTCTGAATTTTCACTTCCGAGAGATTGATGCATAAGTAAAGGGCTCATTATCATAATGCCACCTTGTTCTACATTACAATTAATTTCTTTTGTTTTATCTATTTGTTTTGGATCGAAAATCCCTTGTTTATGACTTCCTTCAATTACCTGTAAAGAACCATTTTTATCGGTCGTTGAGTCAATATGAATTCTAATGGTAAAAATCTCTTTTAAAACCTCATTTGTTGCTCTAACAGTTGTTAAGTTAAATCGATCAAACCATTCATTAAACCCAGGGACTTCAATTTTTTCTTTAACGATTATTTGTCTGTCTTGGTGGTATTCAACACCCCAAGGTGATTTTTTAGGTTTGTCAAAATACATCGAATTTATTACAAAGAAATCATCACCAAATAATTGAGTGATTATAGCCGAAAGATTTTTGGTTAGTATTAAATCCTTGATATCTTTATTTTTTTTGAAATAAGATTTGAATAAAATTAACCGACTTGTTTTTATACTTGGCTCTATAAAGGGTTCAGAAGAATTTATTGCATTTAATATAGATACTAATTCGTTTTTAGAATACACATCTGGTATAATGAGATATCCTTTTTCTAATAAAAAATCTTTGTTTAGTTTTTGTTGTGAATAGTC
>JBILUY010000281.1:0-2916 GCA_044370735.1 Crocinitomicaceae bacterium
CGATACAGTATCATCAGTCCAATTTATTGAGATTGATTTTATTTGTTCAAGCGAATAAAATGAAATAGATAAAAAAATAACAAATAGATAGGCTTGTTTCATTTAATAAACAATTTAAATAATCAATTGCTGAAATCGTTTTTATTGTCAGTAAACTTAAAAAAAAAAGCCTTATTGTATAACTGATAGATAAAATATTAAAAAATTATTCTTATTATTGTCGGCTAATATGCATAAAAATGTGATTAAATTCCAAAATCTAAATTGGATGAAAATATATTTTAAACTCTTTACAATACTGATATTAACAATGTTAATAAACAACGTTAATGCTCAAGAACCGACATTTACTCAGTTTTATGCGAATCCTATTTATTTAAACCCAGCTTTTGCAGGGTCAAATAAATGCCCTAGAATAAACATGAACTACAGAAATGAATGGCCGAATCTATCAGGTAACTATGTAACTTACAGTGCATCATACGATAAATTTGTAAAAAGTATTGCTGGCGGTATTGGATTATTAGCGACTTACGATCAACAAGGAAAAGGAACAATTAATACTGCTATGTTAGGATTAACCTATTCTTATCATTTAAAAGTTAATAGAAAATTTTCTATGTTATTTGGTGCAAGAGCAGCTTATTTTCAAAAAAGTATTGATCCATCAAAGTTAACTTTCAACGATATGATCGATAGATATAAAGGTTTTATTTATCCTACAAATGATAAAATTGGTGGAAGTAACACGAACAACGTTCAATTTTTCAATGCATCAGCAGGTGTTTTAGGTTATTCAAAACGATTTTTTGCTGGTTTTGCTGTTCACAATATCAATATGCCTAACGAATCTTTAATTCAAAATGGTGTTTCACCACAAAAAATGAGATTTACCGTTCATGCTGGTGCAGATATAAAAATTAACGGCTCTAAATCTAGATATTCTAAAACTACATCTTTGATGCCTAATATTATTTTTCAATACCAACAAGGATTTATGGAAATGAATTTAGGTACATATGTTAAACACGGAAGTTTCACTTTTGGAGTTTGGTATAGAAACAGAGATGCATTCATTTTATCTTTAGGTTTGAGTACTAAAGCATTTAGAATCGGATATAGCTATGATGTAACAGTATCCAAACTTAACAATGGTGTTTCCTATGGTTCACATGAGGTGTCTATGGCACTTAATTTGAGCTGTGGTGAAAAACCAGTAAACCGAAGAAGCTTATCATGTCCATCTTTTTAATAAAATTGGATATTTTTGTAACTTTTAAAATAATTTACGTTAAATAATAAACTACATTCTAAAACTATGAATATGAAAATTTATAAGTTTATTGCATTAACTCTACTAACTGTAGGACTTTTGCAATCTTGCGGATATGAATCTTCTACAGCAACAAGTTGGGATTATAACAATTCAGATAATGGTGGTTTTGAAAAAGTAAACAACTATGAGCAAGAAACTGGTCCAGGATTGGTATTTATCGAAGGAGGTTCGTTTACAATGGGTAAAACAGAACAAGATGTAATGTATGATTGGAACAACAGAGCTGCTAGAGTTACTGTTTCTTCTTTCTTCATGGATCAAACTGAAGTTACAAATTTCCACTGGGTTGAATATTTATATTGGATACATAGAGCTTATGGCGCAGATTTTCCAATGGTTTATAAAAATGCTCTACCAGATACATTATGTTGGAGATCACCTCTAGGATTTAATGAAAAATTTGTAGATTATTATTTAAGACATCCTGCATACAGAGATTATCCTGTTGTTGGTGTTTCTTGGTTACAAGCTTCTGACTATTGTAAGTGGAGAACTGACCGTGTGAACGAATATATTTTAATTCGTGAAGGTATTTTAGAAGGATATAACGTTGAGGCTACTGGGCCAACTACATTTAATACGGAAGCATACTTATCAGGTCAGCATGAAGGAGGGGCAAATGTTACTGACTATGACCCATCAAATACTGAAGGAACAAGAAAAGTAAGAATGGAGGATGGTTTCCTTTTGCCTAGATATCGTCTCCCAACTGAGGCTGAATGGGAATTTGCATCTTTTGGTCTAATTGGAAATATTGATGCTGGTCAAGAAAATTATACCGATAGAAAAATATATCCTTGGAATGGTCATTGGGTTCGTAATGACTCTGAAGAATTTAGAGGTATGATAAGAGCTAACTTTGCAAGAGGCAAAGGTGACTTAATGGGTATTTCTGGAAATCTTAATGATGGTCATGATGCTACTGGTCCTGTTGACGAGTATTGGCCAAATGATTTTGGATTGTATAATATGGCAGGAAATGTATCAGAATGGGTAATGGATGTTTACAGACCATTATCATCTGAAGATTTTGATGAATTTAGACCGTTTAGAGGGAATGTATTTACCACTAAAATCTTAAATAACGAGGGTGCGATAGCAGCAAAAAATGAACAAATTACTTACGATGTTCATGGAATGAAAGAGTTTTTAAATGAATTTGAGCGAGTAAGATACCAACGTATCTCAGCAAGCGCACATGACATTTCAGACTCTACAATTCCACAGGGAATCATGAAAAAGAATATGTCTAGAAACCCAGTTAGAAAGGGATATGCTCCAGATCAATTTTTTGTATCGCATGGAAACAAAAAAGATAGTATCGAATTAGCTATTATCCAACGTTTGAATGGAATTTTAGATACTGCTATCATGTACAAGAATGATAAATATGAATATGAAGCTTCAAATATCGTTCAAGAGAAAATCTTCAATGGTGTATTTGCCGAATCATTAAGAAAAGGTCCTCAAGATACTGAATACGATTTCGAAGTAATTACTCTATTACGTGATGGTTTTGGTTCGTATGTATTAAATACTCCAGGAAAATTAAAATATAGAAATGTAACAGAGGAAGAAAA
>JBILUY010000238.1:0-3842 GCA_044370735.1 Crocinitomicaceae bacterium
AGATGACTATATTGATTATTTAGATGGTGATATTGAAAGTTCAATTTTCTACGATAACAATAATAGAAAAAATGCAATTAACCAAGCTACTCGTGACCCTAATTTGATTATGTACCAAAACGAACATGAACAATATGGAATGGATGGGAATGAAATTAAAAAAGGATATAATGCTGAAGATGAAAATCCAACAACAGTAGCATGGCCAACAACATTAGTTTCTGATAAATCTAGAGTATACAAAGGAGGTTCTTGGAAAGACCGAGCTTATTGGTTAGGCGGTGGTACAAGAAGATTCCTAGATGAAGATAAATCTCTAAGTACACTTGGATTTAGATGTTCGATGGATAGATTAGGAGGATCTAAGAGTTTACAATCTGAACTTCGAAACGCTAAAGCAAGAAAGAAAAACAGATAAAATTTATAAATTTAGCCTCGAGTAATCGAGGCTTTTTTATTTAAGTATATTATGATTTTTAATTATTATTACGAAACGAGTGGTGTTTGTACAGACACAAGAAACATTAAAAAGGATTGCCTATTTATATGTTTAAAAGGAGCTAATTTTGATGGAAATGCATTTGCTGAAAAAGCAATTGAAAAAGGAGCAAAATATGTCATATCAGATGATATTAATAACATAGGAAAAAAAAATATAATTATTGTAGAAGACTCATTAGTATATCTACAAAAATTAGCAAATCATCATAGAAATAAATTTTCAATTCCAATAATAGGTATAACAGGAACAAATGGTAAAACAACTACCAAAGAACTAATAGCTACAGTGCTTTCAAAAAAATACAAAACTCATTATACTTTAGGGAATTTAAATAATCATATTGGCGTACCCTTAACCTTATTACAATTAAACGAACAACATGAAATTGCGGTAATTGAAATGGGCGCAAATAAACCAGGAGATATAAAAGAATTAGTGGATATTACACAGCCAACACATGGTATCGTCACAAATATGGGGAAAGCACACCTTGAAGGATTTGGTTCATTTGAAGGAGTGCAAAAAACCAAAAGTGAAATGTATGATTATCTAACAAATTCCAATTCCACTATTTTTTACAATGAGGATGATGAAATATTAAATCAAAATTTAAAAAATAGAAAAGCTACATTTGTTACCTACTCTACTTATCAAAACACAGATATAAAAGGTGAATTAATTTCTATGTCTCCTTTTATTAAAATGAAATGGCAGTCGAAAGACTACATTTCTAAAGTTTTAGATACTAAAATGATTGGTTCATACAACTATAATAACTTCTTAGCTGCAATTTGCATTGGGAATTACTTCAATGTAAAATCAGATGAAATTAACGATGCAATTGAAAATTATGTACCTTCAAATAATAGGTCTCAAATTGAAAAAACGGATAATAATCTAATTATTCTTGATGCCTATAATGCAAATCCTACAAGTATGAGAAATGCAATCGAAAGCTTTAATTCGATGGAAGCAACAAATAAATTATTGATTTTAGGTGATATGTTCGAACTTGGTTCTGATTCATTAGATGAACATAAAAAAATTTTAGCTCAAGTACAAAACCTAAATTTAAAATCGATTTTTGTTGGGGAAAATTTCAACCAACTTAATGCGAATTCATCCAATTTATTTTTTAAAAATAAAGAAGAATTGAGAAATTATCTAATTCAAAACACCCCTAAAGATCACTTAATTTTATTAAAGGCTTCAAGAGGTATAGGTTTAGAAACTATAAAAGATCTACTATAAAAAAAGGGTGAAGCTAACTTCACCCTTTTTTATAATAAATTAGAGTATTATCCTAAAATACCTCTAGATATAACAATTTTCTGTACCTCAGAAGTACCCTCATATATCTGAGTAATCTTAGCGTCACGCATCAATCGCTCAACATGGTATTCTTTCACATATCCATAACCTCCATGTATTTGAACAGCCTCAACAGTTTGTTCCATTGCTACTTTAGAAGCATATAATTTTGCCATTGCTCCAGACTGATCGTAATTTCTACCTAAATCTTTATCAACAGCTGATTTATAAACTAATAAGCGAGCTGCCTCAATTTCTGTAGCCATGTCTGCTAACTTAAATGCAATTGCTTGATGATGAGAAATTGGTTTTCCGAACGC
Source organism: Crocinitomicaceae bacterium (assembly GCA_044370735.1). Classification (GTDB taxonomy): domain Bacteria; phylum Bacteroidota; class Bacteroidia; order Flavobacteriales_D; family Crocinitomicaceae; genus CANHVK01. Next base: position 2,134 of record JBILUY010000238.1, read on the forward strand.
TGCTCTTTCCTTTGAATATGCAGTAGCAAGTTCAAAAGCTCCTGCAGCAATTCCTAAAGCTTGTGCAGCAATCCCAATTCTTCCTCCAGATAACGTTTTCATTGCAAACTTGAAACCAAAACCGTCATCACCTATTCTGTTTTCCTTAGGAACCTTCACATCATTAAAAATCAACGTATGAGTATCACTTCCACGAATTCCCATTTTATCTTCTTTTGCACCAACGATAAATCCTTCCATTCCACGCTCTACAATTAGAACATTAATTCCTTTGTGTCCTAATTCAGGATTTGTTTGAGCAATAACTAAATAGGTAGAAGCAGAAGAACCATTAGTAATCCAGTTTTTAGTACCATTCAAAAGGTAATAATCCCCCATATCAACCGCTGTTGTTCGTTGAGAAGTTGCATCCGATCCCGCTTCTGGTTCTGACAAACAAAAAGCTCCAATCTTTTCACCTTTCGCTAACGGAACTAAATATTTTTGTTTTTGCTCTTCTGTTCCAAATTTTTCTAATCCATAACACACCAATGAATTATTTACTGACAAACAAACAGATACTGATGCGTCCACTTTTGAAATTTCTTCAATAGCAATAGCATATGATACAGTATCCATACCTCCACCTCCATATTTTGGATCAACCATCATTCCCATAAACCCTAACTCTCCAAGTTGCTTTATTTCCTCTGTTGCAAATTTTTGTTCTCTATCTCGTTCTATCACCCCAGGCTTAAGTACGTTTTGTGCAAAATTTCTTGCTGCATCTCTTACTGCTAAATGCTCTTCTGTAAGTTCAAAATTCATATTTCTTAATTTATTTCAACTATGTTTGTAAAAGTAAAACAAAATATTTCGTTAGAAATCCTTTAGTCTAAATAATTTCAAAACAAGAAGAAAAATCATGAAAATTATCAGTTTAATGTCAGGAACTTCATTGGATGGTGTTGATATAGCCTATTGTAATTTTGAAAATTCAGAATTTAACACTTGGGATTTTAAATTAGAATATGCAAAAACGTATAAATATGATACAGAAACTCTTCAAAAATTAAAAGACGTAATAAATTATAATTCATTTGATTATTTAGCTTTCGACAAACAACTTGGATTTTTATATGGAGATGTAATCAATCAATTTATAAAAGAATTTGAAATAGATAAAAATAAAATTTCCCTTATAGCTTCCCACGGTCACACAGTACATCATCAACCACATAAATATGTTACATCTCAAATCGGCCACGGATCAGCAATTGCAATTAAAACCGGAATACAAGTTGTAAATGATTTTAGAATTAAAGATGTATTACTCGGAGGTCAGGGAGCACCTTTGGTTCCAATAGGCGATAATCTACTTTTCTCATCATTAGCAGATGGATTTTTAAATATCGGCGGAATAAGTAACATTTCTTTCAATCAAGAGAATAAAATAGTTGCTTTTGATATTTGTCCAGGAAATCTACCTTCAAATCATTATGTTAAAGAAAGAAATCTTTCATTCGATCGAAACGGCGACATTGCTTCAAAAGGGAATGTAAAACAAGAATTACTTTCTAATTTAAATAAACTAGAATTTTACAATCAGTCTTTTCCAAAGTCATTAGGAATTGAATGGCTAAATGAATACTTCTATCCTATTGTGGATGAGGAAATAATTTCATTAGAAGATAAATTAGCAACTATCAATGAACACATTTCACAGCAAA
>JBILUY010000141.1:0-6734 GCA_044370735.1 Crocinitomicaceae bacterium
TGATTCTAAAAACTCTAATATTCTAATCCAATTAGACACATTAATTCAACAAATTCGAAGAGATACTAGCAAAGTAGAGAAAATTAAAAATAGTGGTATCAATTTTAATTCAGAAATTGGAGTTTTCGCTATTGAAAAAAATGGAAATATCGACTTTGGTATCCTGTTAAACATATCAGACAAAGATGATTTTATAAATAATTTAAAATCAAAACCGGACACCTATTTCGCAATCAATAACGATGGAAATGTTGGAGTTATAGGATTTAGCTCGAATCCTTTCTCAAAGCCTGATTTAAAATTTTTACAAAAAATTGTCTCAAAAAAATCAACTTACTCTTTTACTGATTCTGATTTTGAAAATGACATAACTATTGAAACTAAAGAGATAAAAAACTCACCATTTGGAGGTTCATCGGGTAAAATTAATTGTAGTATTAATGCAGACAAAGTAACCTTTAATGGAAAACTAAAATCAACATTACCTTTTACTCCAACAAATTATTCGTTAGCTAAAAACGGTTTGCACTACACACTTCAAGACCCTGTTTCTTTGAAACAAATAAATACAATGTTTCAACTATTGAATCCTTCGTTATCAGAAATAAAACACATAGCAATCAATTACAGAGGTGTCACCCTTAAAGAAGGTGGTAACCCTTATTTTGCAGAACCTGATTTTGATTTATTACTTTCTTTCGAAAATACAATTATTCAAGATAGTCTTTTAAATTTCGTCAATAAATTCAATGAACTCGGATTTAAGTATGAAAACGGAGAACTTTTTGCAGGGAAAACTAAGTTCACATTAAAATTAATAGATGGAAAACATTTATTTATCGGTACTAAATCGAATTCATTAGTAAACAAACCAAATCCAAACTTAGTTGAAGTCAATGGTTCTCCTGAGCTATTAACAAAAATAAAAGGACCAGATTATATAACTTCTTTCTTTGAAGTAATGACACCTTTTGCAGCAACTAAAACATATCTTTCCTCAATTGAAAGTACGAATATGACCATGAATAAGTCTGATTTAAACGGAACTATTCAATTTAAAAAAGGAAAAAATTCATTCCTTGAAATGATCCGCTTTATGTTAATACTTAAAGGAATTCAATAATTCAATGAGTGATATCATAAAATTATTACCTGATCACATTGCGAATCAAATTGCTGCTGGCGAGGTTATTCAGCGTCCAGCTTCAGTTATTAAAGAATTAGTAGAAAACGCTATAGATGCTAAATCTGACTCGATAGATGTTGTAGTAAAACAAGCTGGAAGAACACTAATTCAAGTTATTGATAATGGTTCTGGTATGTCAGAAATAGACGCTCGAATGGCATTTGAACGACATGCAACAAGTAAAGTTCAATCAGCCGATGACTTGTTCGCTTTGAAAACTAAAGGTTTTCGTGGTGAAGCATTGGCATCGATTGCTGCTATAGCTCAAGTTGTACTTCAGACAAAACAAGAAAAAAATGAATTAGGAACTATTTTAGAAATCGAAGGAAGCAAGATTGTAAATCAAGAACAAGCAGCTTTAAAAACAGGATCATCTTTTTCTGTCAAAAACCTTTTTTTTAATGTACCAGCTAGAAGAAATTTTTTAAAATCAGACGCTGTTGAATTTGGTCATATTGAAGAAGAATTTATTCGAATTGCCCTAGCCCATCCTGAACTTTCGTTTTCTTTATATCATAATGACACGCTTTGTTATAAATTAACAAGAGGAAATCTAAGAAAAAGAATTGTTGATTTATTTGGGAAAAACATCAATGATAAATTAATTCCTATTGAGGAAACAACAGACATTGTGAAAATCACTGGATTTGTTGGAAAACCTGAAGGAGCTAAAAAAACTCGTGGTGAACAGTATTTATTTGTGAATAATAGATACTTCAAAGATATGTATTTCAATCATGCTATTACAAGTGCATACGATAACCTTATTCAACCTAAAACCTATGTTCCTTACTTTTTATTTTTCGAAGTAAATCCAGCTAGTATAGATGTTAACGTCCACCCAACTAAAACAGAAATTAAATTTGAAGAAGATAAAGAAATATATGCCATTTTAAAAAGTACAATTAAATTAGGTTTAGGAAAGTTTAATATTGCTCCATCTTTAGATTTTGAAGCAGAAACAAGTTTCGAACTACCTTACAATATGTATAACACCCCTGTTACGGAACCTAAAATTTCTGTCAATCCAAATTACAATCCATTCAATACAAACAACAGTCAAAACAATGCTGGAAATTTTGTAAAATCAGGAATGTCTCAAGCTATTCGAAGCGCGGGATTTTCTTCAAATGAATTTAAATCATCCGATTGGGATAACTTTTACAACATAGAAGATCAATCAACTGTTAATCAACAAGAAATTGAGTTACCCAAAGAACATACTACAAAAGAATATATCATTAAAGACCCGTATTTAATCACTTCTACAAAAAGTGGTTTGTTATTAATTCATTTTAAAAGAGCAAAAGAACGTATTAGCTACGACGAAATAATGCAAACATTTGTTTCTAAACCACTTCATTCACAACAACTTCTTTTCCCTTTAAGTTATAATTGTTCTAAAAAAATTCAATTATTATGGGATGAAAATAGAACTACTCTTGAAAGAATGGGATTTATGTGGAATAATATAGAAGAAGGATTAGAAATGATTGGAACACCAACTGAACTCAATTTAGATTCAGTTGAAGAAGCAATTCAGACAATTTCAGAAAATTTAACATTAGAAACCTTTGAAAAGAGTGAACTTGCTCATATAATTGCATTAAATATTGCTCGTGCTGTTTCAAAAACAAAACTACAATTGAATAAAGAGACCATTTCAGATTTAATAGATAAATTATTTCAATCCACTGAAAATCAATATTCTCCTAGTGGGAAATTAATTATAGAAACAAAATCGTTGGAAGAACTAACTCAAAGCTTCAGATAAATGAATTTATTTACAAACATACCTCAGGTTACTAAAAACATCCTAATTTTAAACATATTGTTTTTTGTTGCTAAATATGTTTTTGCTAGTAAAGGAATAGATTTAGATCATTTATTTGGTGCGCATTACCCAAACTCAGTTTTATTTAAACCTTTACAAATAGTCACCTATTTTTTTATGCATGGCAACTTTATGCATATATTATTCAATATGCTAATGCTTATATCCTTTGGTTCTAATTTGGAAAGATTATGGGGACCTAAAAGATATTTTATATTTTATGTTGCAACAGCACTAGGAGCATATATTATAAACAGCATAATTGGTACAATTGAAATATATAAATTAAATGAAATACTTGTTTCATCAGGTGCAAATATCGATGAAATTAACCAATTCATTATTGAAAACCCAACTAAATATGTTAATAATGATCTAATTAACTTTTACATTTATAATAATAATATTTCAATGATTGGAGCTTCGGGTTCAATATATGGAATTATGGCTGCCTTTGCATTTTTATTTCCCAATACAGAATTAATGTTAATGTTTCCCCCCATGCCAATTAAAGCTAAATATCTAATACCAGCTTTATTTGTTATTGAAATTTATTCAAATTTTAGAGTTGTTGACAATATTGCACATTTAGCTCATATAGGAGGAGGAATAACGGGTTTAATTATTGTTTATTTTTGGAAAAAAAATCGAAACTTTTTTTATTAAACAATGTCTACATTTATTGAAGAGATAAAGTCTGAAATCAAAAACAAAATGTTTATGAAACTTATTTTCATAAACGTTAGTGTATTTGTATTTATTCAAATTTTAAATGTTATTGCTAGATTATCAGGATCAGAATTCACAACATTCAAAACAAGTTTATTTTCTTTAAATACAAACCTTTCAGACTTTATATTTACTCCATGGGGATTATTTACAAGTATTTTCAGTCACTTTAGTTTTTTCCACTTACTCTTTAATATGATTTTTCTGTACTTCATTGGTAAAATGGCTGAATATTATCTTGGAGCTAAATCAATATTAGTTATTTATATTTTAGGTGGAATTATCGGAGGCATTTTTGAACTACTTGCTCACCAACTATTTCCTAATTTGAGTGTTTTTAATTCATTGATTGTTGGAGCTTCAGGTTCAATAATGGCCATATTTATAGCTCTTGCAATTTATAAACCTTCAACTGAAGTAAGTATTTATGGATTATTTAATATAAAAATTATCTGGTTAGCTTTGATTTACTTTTTATCTGATATAATAAAAATAGGTTCACTCGATGGAATTGCTCATTTAGCTCATATAGGAGGAGCAATTACTGGATTTATGTTACTAAATAGAAATGGAGTAATGCTAAACAAAGTAAATAATTTGTTTAACTTTAAAACAAAACCAAATTTGAAAGTGAAACAAGGTGGTAGACCTATTTCTGATGATGACTTTAATTTAATGAAGAAACAAAACGAAGCACAAACAAATAAAATTCTAGATAAAATCTCAAAATCAGGATATGAATCGTTAACAAAAGCTGAAAAAGAGTTTTTATTCAAACAAAGTAACAATGGCTAATATTATTTCAAAAATTTTAGGCTTTTCAAAAATTATGAAAGTATTAACCATCATTTGTTTGGTTTGCTTACTTCTTTCGTATTTATGTCCTTTTGTTCACCCAAATGATTTTTGGATACTTCCATTTTTTGGTTTAGCTTATCCCGTAATTTTATTATTTACATTGATTTTTCTAATCTACTGGGCTATAGCAAAATCCCGTATGTTTTTTGGAGTATTACTTATACTTCTTTTTGGAGGAAAATTACATTTTAGAACTATATCATTACCATTTGGTAAGGAAAACCTAGGAGATACGACATCGATAAACACACTAAAAGTAACTAGTTATAACGTTCGTTTATTCGATTTATATGAATGGGGAAATAAAGGGAAATTTGAAAATAGAAATAATATTTTCAAATTTCTTCAAGAGCAAAATTCAGATATCGTTTGTTTTCAAGAATTCTATCAACAAGATAGACCAACAAAATTCCCTACTAGGGATACACTTAAAGGTTTATTAGAAACCCCATATTGTCACGAGCGCTATTCACACAAATTAGAAGGAAGGCAAAATTTTGGTATCTCTATGTTATCAAAATATCCAATGATTGCCAGAGGTGATATAATGTTTGATGACCCATTAAATATTGACAATAACTATTGCATTTTTGCCGATATCATTAAAAATCAGGATACATTTAGAATCTACAATGTCCATTTACAATCAATCAAATTCAAAAAAGACGATTATAAAGTATTTTCTAAAAATGCTCACCAAATTACAGACAAAAAATCCACCCTTGAATTATTAGTTGAAAAATTAAAAATTGCCTATCCTAAAAGAGCGGAACAAGCAAGAAAGGTAGTTGAACATATGCAACAATCACCTTTTCCAGTAATTATTTGCGGAGACTTTAACGACACTCCAATGTCATATAGTTACAATATTTTTAGCAGTTTATACAAAGATGCATTTAGAAATTCTGGAAGTGGATTAGGTGTGACTTATGCTGGTAAAGTTCCTGCAGGAAGAATTGATTATATCTTTCATAGTAAAAACCTTCATTCAGCCAACTTCTCCATTCAAAATGAAGTATATTCAGATCATAGAGCAATAAATTGTATCATTTGGAAATAACAAATTAAATATGCTATTAGAAATTAACCCAGACAATGTAAATATCAACTATATTAATCGTGTTGTAGAAGTATTAAAAAAAGGAGGAGTTATCATTTTCCCTACAGATAGTGTCTATGCTATGGGGTGTGATTTATACAACAAAAAAGCATTAGAAAAATTAGCCAAATTAAAAGGAATAAAATTAAACAAAGCCAATTTTTCTATCATTTGCTCTGATTTTAGTAACTTATCTAATTATGTAAAACAAATAGACAAACCTACGTTTAAGTTAATGAATACTCATCTACCAGGTCCATTTACATTTATTTTACAAGCAACAAATGAAATCCCGCGTCTTTTTGATTCAAACAGAAAAGAGATTGGAATACGCATACCAGATAACAAAATTGCAACTTTAATTGTACAAGAATTAGGCACTCCACTAGCAACAACCTCTTTAAAAGATGAAGATTCATTTTTAGAATATCATAATGATCCTTCTGAAATATACGAGCATTATGCTGATAAAGTAGACTTAATTATCGATGGAGGATATGGAAAATTAGATGGGACAACTGTTGTGGATTGTTCACAAGGAGAAGCCATTATTATTCGACAAGGATTAGGACAATTATCATAAAATGTATCCTAAGATTATTTATCAAACTTCAGATAAGATTTACATAAATGAAGTAAATCAATTCATTGAAGAATGGTTTAATGACAAAGAGTTTATTACTACAAAAACCTCAGGTTCAACTGGAATACCTAAAGAAATTAGACTTAAAAAAGACTATTTACGTGCTTCAGCACGAATGACAGGGATTTTTTTTGATTTTAAAGAAAAAGACAATCTATTATTAAGTCTACCTATCTACGGTATAGGTGGAAAAATGATTATCATTAGAGCTATTGAATTTAAATGTAATTTAATTGTGGTATCTCCGCAATACAACCCTTTAAAAGAAGTCATTGGTATCCCCATCAAAATTGTTTCCTTAGTTCCTTATCAAATCAATAAGATCATAGATGAAACACCTGAATTATTTGAATTAGTTGAAAATATCTTAATTGGAGGTGCTCCT
>JBILUY010000280.1:0-2919 GCA_044370735.1 Crocinitomicaceae bacterium
ATTTTTTCGTTAAAGAATTCTCTGATAAGATATGTTTTTCCAATTCGTCTTCTTCCATAAACAGCAACTAATTCTGAACGGTGACTATTTAATGTTTCATTAAGTCTGTTTTTTTCTAAAGTTCTGCCTATTATTTCTTTATTCATTTCTTGATGAATTTATTTTGGTGCCAAAAATAGCTATATTTTTTGTTTTTGGCACCATAATCGTCTTTCGTTTTTTATTTATTTTGGTGCCAAAACTCTTTAAAAAATCAATTTTTGGCACCAAAATACATCAAATTGTAATCGTTCTAAATTACTTTAAATCTAGAAAAATTAACATTCAATGTGAGTTGAGTTGAGAAAACATCTGTACCTTTATTCTATGAGATGGTCAAAACTCTATGTTGTGTTTTTGTTTCTCCTTGCTACATTAGTACCAACGGAGTTATTGCATTATGCACATGTGGTAGATGATTTAAAAGAACATTACCAACACCATCAAGAGTTGTCAATTAGTGAATTTATTTCTCACGCATTAACTGAAAGAGGAGCTGATAAATCACATCCTGAACACAATCATTCGCCTTTTAGTAAACATCATTCAGTGTGTGCAACGACCTTTGTATCTGTGTTGCCAGAACAAGGAAAAATAACCCAAGAAACATACGATTTTTCAGTTGAAAAACAGGAAAAAGGTGTTGGAGTTGTAACACATTCTTTACAAGATGTTTATCTTTCTATTTGGCAACCGCCTAAACTAGCTTGATTGATTTTAAAATTTTGATTTTAAGAATTATTCATTCATCTAGTTAAATTTATATGTTAAATAAAATTATTGAATTTTCTGTTAAACAGAAATTAATCGTTGGTTTATTCATTCTTTTCTTGATAGGGTATGGGGCTTATGAAGTCACTAAATTACCTATCGATGCGGTTCCGGATATTACCAACAATCAGGTGCAAATTATTACCAGTGCACCTGCTTTAGGAGCTACCGATATTGAACGGTTAGTGACCTTTCCCGTGGAGCAAGCGAACAGCAATATTCACGGATTAAAAGAAATCAGATCCTTTTCTCGATTTGGTCTTTCAGTTGTTACATTGATTTTCGATGACAAAACGGATGTCTATTGGGCAAGGCAACAAGTGCAAGAGCGTTTACAAAATGTAAAAGATCAAATTCCTCAAGGAGTAGGTATTCCAGCTATGGGACCAATTACAACCGGTTTGGGGGAGATTTATCAGTATATGGTTCGACCTAAAAAGGGATACGAAGGTAAATACGATGAAACTGAATTACGAACAATTCAAGATTGGATCGTTCGTAGAGAGTTGTTACGTGTAGAAGGAATTGCGGATGTCAGCAGTTTTGGCGGAAAGTTAAAGCAGTTCGAAATAGCGATTGATATCAACAAACTAAATGCACACGGAATTACTGTAGATGATTTGTTTAAAGCGGTTGAACAAAATAATCAGAATACGGGGGGAGCGTATATCGAAAAAAATAATTCGGTGTTGTATATCCGTACGGAAGGTTTGTTGAAATCAGTGGATGATTTAAACCAAATTGCAATAAAAACAACAGCAGATGGCATACCGATATTTGTAAAAGATGTTGCTGAAGTGAAGGTAGGTCACGCAATTCGTTATGGGGGGATGACTTACAATGGGGAAGGAGAAGTTGCTGGAGCAGTGGTGATGATGATGAAAGGAGGAAATAGTTCCAAAGTAATCAAGGATGTAAAAGCGAAAATCGAAGAAATTCAAAAAACGCTTCCAGAGGGAGTGGTGATAGAACCGTTTTTGGATCGTACGAAAATGGTAAACAATGCCATTGGTACGGTAGAAACGAATTTGTTAGAAGGAGCCTTAATTGTAATTTTTATTTTGGTGCTATTCCTTGGTAATTTCCGTGCTGGCTTATTGGTGGCAAGTGTTATTCCGTTAGCGATGCTGTTTGCTATTATTATGATGAACGTTTTTGGAGTGAGTGGAAACTTGATGAGTTTGGGAGCGTTAGATTTCGGATTAATCATTGATGGCGCTGTAATTATCGTGGAAGCAACGATGCATCAACTAACCCATAGCAAGAAGTTTAAAAACGTTTCTCTGTTTAGTCAGGGCGATATGGATGAGATTGTAAAGCAGAGTGCAACCAAGATGATGAATAGTGCCGTTTTTGGACAGATTATCATTCTCGTGGTGTATTTACCGATATTTACCTTACAAGGCATCGAAGGGAAGATGTTTAAGCCAATGGCTCAAACGGTCGCTTTTGCGTTGATAGGAGCGTTTATTTTGTCTTTGACGTATATTCCAATGATGAGTGCACTAGTTCTTTCTAAAAAAGCTTCTCACGAACCTAATTTCTCTGATCGTTTGATGGCTCGATTAGAACGTGTATACCAACATACTTTGGAACGTGTATTGCATTTTCCGAAAACGGTGGTCGGCATTGTTATTGGTTTATTTACTCTTTCTTTAATTGTTTTGACAACCCTTGGAGGTGAATTTATTCCTGCGTTGGAAGAAGGAGATTTTGCGGTGGAAACACGTGTATTGACCGGAACCAGTTTGCAAGGATCTTTGGAAGCGTGTTTGAAAGCCGAAAAAATATTGTTAGCGCGTTTTCCAGAAGTGATTAAAGTGGTAGGTAAAACCGGAAGTGGTGAAATTCCTACAGACCCAATGCCAATGGAAGCAACCGATTTAATGATTATTCTGAAAGACAAAAAAGAATGGACATCAGCGAAAACCTTTGATGAGTTAGCAGAAAAAATGGGGAAAGAGTTGGAAGATATTCCCGGTGTGACTTTCGGATTTCAATATCCAGTTCAAATGCGTTTTAATGAATTGATGACTGGTGCAAGGCAGGATGTAGTGTGTAAAATTTACGGTGAAGATTTAGATACCTTGGCACATTATGCAAAAGAAT
>JBILUY010000246.1:0-3700 GCA_044370735.1 Crocinitomicaceae bacterium
AGAATTAGGAGGGATTGTTACTGGAATTCAGGGAGCTGCGGATTTATTTGTTGAACCAGTGGCAGGTATGCCTCAAATTGTCATCAATTATAATCGTTCTGCGATTTCACAATATGGACTTACAATTGAACAGGTGAATAGAACCGTAAATACAGCATTTTCAGGACAAGCAGCAGGAATGTTGTATGAAGGAGAAAAACGTTTTGATGTGGTAGTTCGAATGCCTGAAAATAATCGTAAAGATATTTCCGATGTGCAAAATATGTTAGTAAGTACGCCAAGTGGTATGCAAGTTCCGTTAAGTGCTTTGGCAAAAGTGGATTTGATTGATGGACCAAATCAAATTCAACGTGAAAATACGAAACGAAGAATTGTCGTAGGGTTTAATGCACGTGGAAGAGATGTACAAAGTTTGGTGGAGGAACTGAGTAGAAAAGTAGAAAAGCAAATAAAATTACCAGCTGGCTATACTATAGAATATGGAGGTTCGTTCAAAAATTTAGAAGAGGCAAAACAACGTTTATCCATTGCTGTTCCTATCGCTTTGTTGTTGATTTTCTTCTTATTGTATTTTGCCTTTAATTCTGTAAAACAAGGGTTATTAATTTTTTCAGCAATACCGCTCTCAGCAATCGGGGGAATTTTTGCTCTGGCAATATTGGGATTACCATTCAGTATTAGTGCAGGTGTTGGATTTATTGCGTTGTTTGGAGTAGCAGTGTTAAATGGAATTGTGTTGATTGCAGAATTTAATCGTTTGCAAGCAGAAGGCGTTCACGATTTGAAACGTGTGGTGTTGATGGGGACAAAAATTAGAATGCGTCCGGTTTTGATGACTGCTTTCGTTGCTTCGCTTGGTTTTTTACCAATGGCAATGAGCCACGGAGCAGGAGCGGAAGTTCAACGTCCATTAGCATCCGTAGTAATAGGAGGGTTATTATTAGCTACTTTCTTGACTTTATTTGTTTTACCAATTTTATATGCAATGTTTACAAAACAAGAAACAAAAGGAAATAAAGGAACGATCCAATCTGTGTTGGTTGTGATAACCTTGATGTTTTTTGGAACACAAGGAAATGCTCAAGAAACAATCTCATTAAAATCGGCGATTGACAGTGCTTTGGTGAATAATGATGCTCTGAAAAGTGAACAATATAAAGCATTGGTTCAAAAAAATCAATCGGTAAGTGCTTTTTCAAATACAGATGTTCAAGCCGAATTTGGTCGATTGAATAGTAGGTATTATGACAATCGTTTGAATATCAGTCAATCGATTGACTTTCCAATGGTATATAAACGTAAAAAGGATATTGCAACTTTGGATTTGAAAAAAAGTAATTTACAAGTTGAGCTGAAATTAAAAGAAATAAAAAAACTAGTTTCTAATTCCTATTTTTCGTATTTAATTCTACTAGAAAAGAAAGAGTTATTAAAGCAAGCGGATAGTATTTATGCTTCTTATTTATCAAAAGCTGAAATGCGAATTAAATTAGGAGAAGGAATTTTATTGGAGAAGACAACGATTGAAAATCAACGTATTCAAATTGCGGGTCAGTTGAAACAATTAGAGGATGCTATTGAAATTGAGAAGTTACATTTTCAATATTTATTGAATACCAAAAAAGCATTCATCCCTGAAAAATTGCCAAGTCGTTTTGTTTTTAATGCATCGAATAATGCTGCAGCGTTTGAAAATCATCCAATGATGAAAATACTTGATACAGATGTTCAGTCTGCGATTTCGCTATACAAATTAGAAAGATCGAAATTATTACCAAGTTTTCAGATTGGGGTTGTTTCAGGAACGATGTATGGCTTTGGCGCTGATAATAATTTTTATACCCATACCAGTCGTTTTACTTCGGGTCAAGTAGGGATTTCAATTCCTTTGTTATCGAAACAAGGAAAAACAATTAAAGCAGCTCAATTAAATACGAGAGCAATAGAGTTAAGTGTTCGTTCAGAAAAAAGAAGAATTCAAACAGAATTTGAGAATGTGTTTAGACAATTTCAAACACAAGCTGAAATTATTTCGAATTTAGAAAGCAAGGCATTACCCAATGCGAAAATTATATTTGAAACAGCTAACAAACAATTTGTAAATGGTGAAATAAACTATTTAGAATGGGCAATGTTAATCAATCAAAGTATTTCAATTCAAAGTGATTATCAAGATGAATTGATGAGATATAATGAGTTAGGGGCAGAAATGATTTATTTAGGGAATTAGAAGTAGAAAGTGAAAAGTACAAAGTAAAAAGAGACATTATGAAATATATAGGATATATACTTGTTTTAGCGGTATTGGTAGGATGCGGCAGTAAAACAGAAGAAACAAAAGCGGAGCAAGTTATTACTAAAACTGCAAATGAAACACTTGTTTCGCTGACCAAAGCACAAATGCAAAATGCAGAAATAAAAGTGAGTAAAGCAGAAATCAAAGAAATTTCTGCGGTACTTTCATTAAATGGTAAAATTGATGTGCCACCTCAAAATTTGGTGTCTGTGAGTATTCCGATGGGAGGGTATTTAAAATCAACCGATTTATTACCAGGAATGATGGTGAAAAAAGGACAAGTAATTGCTGTTTTGGAAGACCAACAATATGTGCGTTTACAACAAGATTATTTGTTGGCAAAAGTGAAGTTGAAAGTGGTTGAGGGTGAGTATTTCCGTCAAAAAGAGTTAAATGCGAGTAAAGCAGCGAGTGATAAAGTGTTTCAACAAGCGGAGGGGGAATATCGCAATGCCAAAATCAATTTGAAAGCATTGGAGGAAAATCTAGAATTAATAGGGATTAATCCACAACGTTTGGATGATAGCAAAATTTCCAAAAGGGTGACAATCAATTCACCAATTACAGGATATGTGGCAAAAGTAAATGCGAATGTTGGGAAATATTTAACACCAAGCGAGGTACTGTTTGAATTAGTAAATGCGGAAGATATTCATTTAAATGTAACGGTATTTGAAAAAGATTTAGCGTCGCTAGCTATTGGTCAACACGTAGTAGCATATTCAAATGCAAATCCTGACAAAAAATATCCGTGTGATATTATTTTAATTGGTCATTCACTATCCGCAGACAAAAGCACGGAAGTACATTGTCATTTCAAAAAGTATGATAAATCCTTGGTTCCTGGAATGTATATGAACGCACAAATCGAGTTAAAAAACAAAAATGCGGTTACAATTCCTGAAACTGCCATTGTCCGTTTTGAAAACAAAGAATATGTTTTTGTACAACACAGTGAAGGTAATTTCGAAATGTTGGAAATAAAATCTGGAGCAAAAGAAAGTGGCTTTGTGGAAGTAATCAATTCGGAAGTAATCGGAAACGAAGAAGTAGTAACGAATGGTGCTTATTTCTTATTGATGAAATTGAAAAACACAGAAGAAGAAGAATAAATAATGGTAAATGTTTAATGATTAATGTTTGGTTGTCAAGTATTAAGCATTAATCATTAAACATTAAACATTAAAAATTCAATTAGTCGTCTCCGTATACATTGTCCATTGAGTTTTTCTCAAGGTTTGCTTTTTCTGTTTCGATGCGTTTTTTCACTAAATAAAACGATTTTTCTATTGTTTCTAAATCACCATTAGGAACTGGTTTTAATGTCGGATATTGATAGATTAGTCCTTGGTCATCTAAGAAAATATAATCTGGATAACGTTTTATTTTGTATTTGGAAAGAAT
>JBILUY010000144.1:0-6581 GCA_044370735.1 Crocinitomicaceae bacterium
AAATGAATCGTATCAGTTTCCTAATATCAAAATTAAATTCGGCAAACTAAAGAATTTAATTGAGGTTAATGAAAAATATTATAAGTTATACGAAGAAAAAAAATTCACATATACAATTTCTAATGCTGGATATGTAAATGAAAATCGAATATTAAGTAATCCAACTAACCCTATTGAACCTTTCAGTCCAAATGGAAGAATAATATATATCGCATTTCTAGGAATAGGATTTTTTATTGGTTTTTTATATCTGCTATATAAATACCTAACTTTCAATGAAATTAACAATATTGAAGAATTAAAATCACTATTACCATTAAAAGTAAACATCTTGGGAGGAGTTCCGTTAACAAAACAAAGTATGGAATTTTCACAACTAGTAGTACAAGATGCTCCAAAATCAATGTTAGCTGAATCTTTAAGAAATATTCGGTCAAATATGGCCTTTATTAATAAAAATGCTCAAACTATAGTAATTAGTTCTTCTATATCTGGTGAAGGAAAAACTTTTATTGCTTTAAATTTAGCTGGAATTATTTCGATGTCAGGAAAACGAACAATAGTACTAGATTTAGATTTAAGAAAACCAAAAGTTCATCTTGGATTTAACTCAACAAATGAAAATGGTATGAGTAATTTAATTGTAAATCAAATTACTCTAGATGAAGCAATTCAAAAATCAAAGTTTAATAATTTAGATTTTATAACAGCTGGACCAATCCCTCCTAATCCATCAGAATTAATTCTGAGTAATGAATTTCAAAATATCCTTACTACTTTAAAATCTAAATACGATATTATTATCATTGATAATCCTCCTGTAGGTTTAGTTTCTGATGGAATTCAATTGTTAGCAAATGCAGATATTCCAATTTATGTATTTAAAGCACATTATTCAAAAAGAATATCAGCACACAAAGTAGCTGAAATCATAGAAATGCAACATATAAAATCACTAAATATCATTCTAAATGGTATTGATGCAAAAAGAAGTGGATATGGTTATGGTTATGGTTATGGTTATGGTTACGGCTATGGTTATGGTTATGGTTATGGTTATGGATATGGTTCAGGATATTATGACGAAAAAGAGGCTCCAGAACCAAATTTCATTCAAAAAATATTATTAAAAATTAGTAAAAAATGATTTTTGAAAGAACTCAAATTGATGATTTAGTAATTATTCATACGAACAAAATCTACGATGAAAGAGGATGTTTTTTTGAAAGTTTTCATAAAAAAAAGTTTGAAGAATATATTGATAAAAAAATAGATTTTGTTCAAGAAAACGAATCAATTTCTAAAATAAATGTTGTTCGAGGACTTCATTTTCAAAACCCTCCATTTGCTCAAGGTAAACTAGTTAGAGTACCATATGGAAAAGTAATTGATGTGGTTGTCGATATTCGTCAAAACTCATCAACATACGGAAAGTATTTCTCAATTGAACTTTCTCAGGAAAATGGAAAACAACTTTGGATTCCTGAAGGTTTTGCGCATGGATTTGTTTCATTAGAAGAAAATAGTATTCTATCTTATAAATGCACAAACTTTTATAACAAAGAATCTGAAGGTGCTATTGTATGGAATGATCCATTCCTACAAATAAATTGGAGTATTGATAATCCAATTGTTTCAGAAAAAGATAAAGTTGCAACAGAATTTTCTAACTTTGTATCTCAATTTTAGTTTTTGGAAAATATTTTAGCATATATAGCGTTTTTTGTTGGAGGGGTTTTATTTTCATTATCCTCCAATAAATTATTGCTAACATTCTCACAATCATTAGGAATTAGAAATAAAAATGATGTAGTTGTTCGTTGGAGTAATCAATCGAAACCTTCATTAGGAGGTGTTAGTTTTTACATTGTTTTTCTTTTCTCTTTCATAGTATATAGCTTTTTATCAGATAAACTTTTTCACAATCAAGAGTTTTTTGGACTACTATTATCAGGAACATTAGCTTTTGGTATGGGATTAGCAGATGATGCATATAACACAAAACCATTGGCTAAACTTTTTATCCAAATTCTTTGTGGAGTAATTTTTGTATACACCGGTTCGATAATCGACCTAACTCATAATCATTATATCGATTCCAGTTTAACCATTGCTTGGGTTATCATTTTAATGAATTCCTTAAATATGCTTGACAATATGGATGGCATAACAGGAACAGTTTGTGTTTTTATATTAGGAACAGCTTTGACAGCACGTTTTATAGTTGAAGGGTTCCATTTTGATATTAACTCCATTTCAATTGTTGCAGTTATTGGTGCACTGTGTGGATTTTTATATTACAACGTTAATCCCTCAAAATTATTTATGGGAGATGCAGGAAGTCAATTTATAGGATTATTTGTGGCTTTTGTAACTACACATAATTTATGGAATATTGGTACTGATGGGGTTACTCCTTCTTGGACAGGTTTCCTAATTTGTTTGACTGCATTTACTCCAGCCGCTTCTGATACATTAACAGTGGTAATTAATAGACTAAAAAGAGGTCAATCTCCAATGGTTGGTGGTAAAGATCATACTACTCATCATTTAGTGTATGCGGGATTAAAAGATAAACAAGTTTGGTATGTTTTTACCGGAATTAGTATTCTATCATCGATAATTGCATTAATAATGATTGTTCTTACAATTAATAAACATTATTTACCAGTTGGAATATTAGGTTTCTTCTTTTTAGTGGTTTTTATTCCATTATATCGCATTACGCTAAAATATAAACAACCTTAAAATGTATCGTTTTTATTATTTTCTGGCAATATTTATATTGTCAGTTTTTGTGGTTTCCTGTAATCAAAAGACAGAAAAAAAAGTAGAACAAAAAATAATTTCTGAACTGAAAGGATTGCCTGCAGTTCCAGATGAAATGACATTTGCAGGAGAGAAAATCATTTTAAAAGATTGGGATATAAAAGAAAGACTAGATCGTGAAATTTTAGTTAATGCCTATTTTCAATCAGCAACAAGTCAAATTATTAAACGCTCTCATCGTTGGTTTCCAATTTTAGACCAATTATTAAAAAAAGAAAATATTCACCCTGATTTTAAATACCTTGCTGTAATTGAAAGTGCATTGGTTGAACAAGCCGCAAGTCAGGTAGGAGCACAAGGATTTTGGCAATTTATGCCATTTACAGCGAAAGAATTTAATTTAACAATCAATGAGGAAGTTGATGAACGTTTGAATGTTTTTAAAAGTACTAAAGCCGCTTGTAACTATTTAAACAAAGCAAACGATACTCTCAAAGATTGGCTATTAACAGCAGCATCCTATAATAGAGGTATACACGGTGTTTTAAAAGATAAATCTTGGCAAAAAGCCAAAAGTTATTTCGATTTAGAACAAAACGAAGAAACAGCTCGATATGTATTTCGAATTTTAGCAATGAAGTTAATACTTGAAAATCCTGAAAAATACGGATATCATATTCCGAATGAACATCGTTATCCCTATTTAAAAGTAAAACGTTTTGTAGTAAAAAAATCAATCCCAAATTTATCAGATTGGGCAATTTCAAAAGGTATCAATATTAAAATACTACGAAAATTAAATCCTTGGTTGATATCCACAAAACTGACAATTAAAAACAAATATTATACTTTATTGTTACCTTTAAAAACAGAAAATTTAAAGCCATACCATAACTACTAAATTTAAAATCGTGGAAAATAACATTGAAATTTTTGGTGCTAGGGAACATAATTTAAAAAACATTGACCTCACCATTCCACGAAATAAATTAGTTGTTTTTACTGGCTTATCTGGTTCTGGTAAATCTTCACTTGCTTTTGATACAATTTTTGCTGAAGGTCAACGCAGATACATTGAAACCTTTTCTGCGTATGCAAGGCAATTTTTGGGGAATTTAGAACGACCTGATGTAGATAAAATCAATGGGTTAAGTCCTGTGATTTCTATTGAACAAAAAACTGTGTCTAAATCACCACGATCTACAGTTGGTACGATTACAGAAATATATGATTTCTTGCGTTTACTTTATGCTCGTATTGGAATAGCTATCTCTTACAATACAGGAGAAGCGATGATAAAATATTCAGACGATCAAATTGTAGATTTAATACTTGAACAATACAAAGGAAAAAAAATCAGCATACTTGCTCCAAAAATCAGAGGTAGAAAAGGACATTACAGAGAATTATTCGAACAAATCTCGAAAATGGGTTTCTCTAAAGTAATGATTGACGGCCAAGTTGTAGATATTACTCCTGGAATGCAATTGGATCGATATAAAATTCACGATATTTCAATTGTTGTAGATCGTTTATTAATTGATAACATTGATCGCAAAAGAGTGTATGATTCTGTCGTAACTGGAATGAAACACGGAGAAAAAACCATTTCCATTTTAGATTTCGAGACAAATGAATTACGCCATTTTAGTCGTTTATTAATGTGTCCTTCCACTGGAATTAGTTACCAAGAAGCAGAACCAAACTTATTCTCCTTTAACTCTCCTTATGGAGCGTGTGAACATTGTAATGGATTAGGAGAAGTCACAGAAGCAGACGTAAACAAAATCATTCCGGATCCTACTAAAAGCATAAAAAAAGGCGGGATAATTCCGCTTGGAGAATATAAAAAAACGTGGATATTTGAGAAATTACAAACGATTTTAAATCGTGAAGAATTAAGTTTAGATTCTCCGATTGAAAAAATTCCTCAAGATATCTTACAAATCATTCTATACGGAAACGAGGGAATTGAATACCAAAAGAAATATCAGAAAATTACCTTTGAAGGGATTATAAACTTTATCACACGACATTCAGACGAAGGAAATGCAAGTATTCAGCGATGGGCACAAACGTTTATGAACAAAGTGACTTGTCCTTCTTGTAATGGAGCAAGATTGAAAAAAGAGGCTTTATACTTTGTTCTAGACGATAAAAATATTGGCGATTTAGCCAAAATGGATATTGAAGAGCTTTATAATTGGTTCGAAAATCTGGAAGAAAAATTAACTCCAGCTCAAAAAACGATTGCTACCGAAATTTTAAAAGAAATCAAATCTCGACTGTCTTTTATTTTACAAGTTGGCTTAAATTACCTAGCATTAAATAGACCTGCGGGTAGTTTATCAGGTGGAGAAGCACAACGCATTCGTTTAGCAACACAAATCGGTGCTGAATTAATGAACGTTCTATATGTATTGGATGAACCAAGCATCGGACTTCACCAACGAGATAACACCAAACTAATTCAATCCTTACAAAATCTTCGAGATCGAGGAAATTCAGTGATAGTGGTTGAACACGACCAAGAAATGATTGAAGCGGCGGATTTTCTTGTTGATATTGGTCCAGGAGCAGGAGTTCACGGCGGACAGATTTTAAATGCGTGTAATTTCAAAGAATTAAAAAACGCAAATTCATTTACCACAGAATATTTATTAGGTAAAAAACACATTGAAATCCCTAAAAAAAGAAGAGAAGGAAATGGTTCTTTTCTATCGTTGAAAGGTGTCAATGGAAATAATTTAAAAAACGTTTCAGTTTCAATTCCATTAGGAACCTTAACTTGTGTTACAGGGGTTTCAGGAAGTGGTAAATCTACCCTTATCAATCAAACGTTGTATCCGATTTTAAACGCTCACTTTTTTAAAGGAGTTAAAAAACCGATGCCTTACGAAAAAATTGAGGGATTAGAGCATTTGGATAAAGTGATTGAAATTGACCAAAGTCCTATAGGAAGAACACCTCGTTCTAATCCTGCGACTTACACAAATTTATTTACTGAAATCAGAACACTTTTTGCATCGGCGCCCGAATCTCAAATTAGGGGGTATAAACCCGGAAGATTTTCATTTAATGTTGCTGGAGGTAGATGTGAAACGTGTGGTGGAGGTGGTGTAAAAGTCATCGAAATGAATTTCTTACCTGACGTATATGTCAATTGTGACGAGTGCAATGGTAAAAGATACAATCGTGAGACATTGGAAGTTCGTTTCAAAGGAAAATCCATCAGTGACGTGTTGGAAATGACCATCGAAGAAGCAACTACCTTTTTTGATAAAGTGCCTAAAATTCATCGCATACTAGAAACATTACTTTCAGTAGGTTTGGGATATGTAAAATTGGGACAAGCATCTACTACCTTATCAGGTGGAGAGGCTCAACGTATCAAATTAGCAACAGAACTTGCAAAAAAAGGAACGGGTAAAACCATTTATATATTAGATGAACCATCGACAGGATTACATTTCGAAGACATTCGTCTATTATTGATCGTATTGCAAAAATTAGTAGATGAAGGAAATACAGTTTTAGTTATCGAGCATAATTTAGATATTATCAAAGTGGCCGACTATATCATTGATTTAGGTCCGGAGGGAGGAAAAAATGGAGGTGAAATTTTATTTAGTGGAACTCCTGAAGCGATGATAAAACAGAAAAAAACACGCTCACATACGGCTCCTTATCTCAAAATTGAATTGGAACGAGGAAAAAAATAACAGAATATTTCCATCAAATTCAACTTATTTTAATCGTTTAATACGCTGTTAGTCTTATATTTTATTTCTCAACGTGTTTAAATCACAATA
>JBILUY010000146.1:0-6566 GCA_044370735.1 Crocinitomicaceae bacterium
AGCAGCTAAATCAACGTGTCCAGAAACGAAATCAGCATGAAAATGAGTTTCAAATATGTATTTTAATTCAGTATTGTCAGAAGCTAATAAATCTAAATAAGGTTGTGTTTCTCTTAAAGGGTCAATAATTGCTGCCTCTCCTTTGGAAGAAATATAGTATGCTCCTTGAGCCAAACATTTGGTATATAATTGTTCTATTTTCATCGTTTAAATAATTTTATTTATAAATGGTTTACAAAGGTGTAATTTCTCATTTAAAAGTAATGTTACAATAGTTACAATTTATTAAAAATCTGACAAATTTTAAATTTTAAAACGAACACTTGTTTATTTTTGTTTACACTTATAAATCAACCTATGACATTCGTTCTTGCTATTCTTTTGGTTTCGACCACTGGAATTTATGCTTTTATGCACACACCGAAATTTGGAAAACACGCTACTGGACAACGTTTGGAACGTATTAAACAATCTCCCAATTGGAAAGATGGTGAATTTAAAAATCAAAGTTTTACGCCTGCATTGACGGAAGGAGTATCCTATTGGGCAGTGACGAAAGAGTTCTTTTTCAAGAAAAAAGTAGATTTAAAACCAACAGATACAATCCCACACATAAAGGAAAATCTTTTAGCAAAAAAGAATGACGAAGATTATCTAGTTTGGTTTGGACACTCATCTTACCTACTACAAATGAATGGTGTACGTTTTTTAGTTGACCCCGTTTTAAGTGGGAATGCTTCACCTGTGAAATTTACTACAAAAGCATTTGTAGGTGCAAACGAATACAATGTGAATGACCTTCCGGAAATTGATTTTTTAATGATTACCCACGACCATTGGGACCACTTGGATTACGAAACGGTTCTCGCATTAAAAAATAAAGTTAAACACATCATTTGTCCTTTAGGAGTTGGTGCACATTTAGAATATTGGGGATTTGATTTATCCAAAATCACAGAAAAAGATTGGTATGAAACGGCAACTTTTGCTAATAACATTGCTATTCATCTTATGCCTGCTCGACATTTTTCAGGAAGAGGATTTAAACGTAATCAATCACTTTGGACATCCTATGTATTAGAAATCAACGGAAAACGTATTTATTTTGGTGGCGATAGTGGTTACGATAAACACTTTAAAGAAATCGGAACAAAATTCGGTTCGTTTGATTTGGCTATTCTTGAAAATGGTCAATACGATAAAAGCTGGAAATACATTCATATGATGCCTGAAGAAGTCATTCAAGCGGCGAAAGATTTAAATGCTAAAATCTTATTCCCAGTACACAATTCGAAATTTACATTAGGTAATCATCCTTGGTACGAACCGTTAGAACGAATTACCGCTCAACCAATTGAAAATATTCAGATTATCACACCTAAAATAGGCCAAACGTTTAATCCATTAGATAGCACACTTACTTTTATAAAATGGTGGAAAAATGTCAATTAATTTGCTTTGGCATATCGTTTGACACATATAGGAACAATATAAAAAATACGTTTTTCAGGTAATAAACTGGAAGATGTATGACATAATGACATTTTTAGATGGAAGACCTTTTTGATTTACCAATAATGCAATTTTCAGAGGATATGGATAAAGAAGCAGAATTTATACCGTTAATTACTGTAGAAGAGGAGGAAAAAATGAATAAACAAGAGTTTCCAGAGGAATTACCTATTCTTCCTTTGAGAAACAATGTATTATTTCCTGGAGTTGTTATTCCAATTACCGTTGGAAGAGACAAATCAATACGATTAATTCAAGATGCTGGAAAAGGAGACAAAATCATTGGTGTAGTTTCTCAAAAAGACCAAGAAGTTGAAAATCCGGAATTAAAAGACTTATTCTCTGTGGGTACGGTTGCACAAATTATCCGCACCCTAAAAATGCCTGATGGAAGTACAACCGTTATCATCCAAGGAAAGAGAAGATTTAAATTAAACAAAGAACTTCAATCTGAACCTTATTTAAGAGCAACGGTAAAATTCTTAAAGGATAAAAAATACGACAAAAAGTCACAAGAGATGGAAACGCTTTTTTCTACAATAAAAGAAAATGCGTTAGAAATCATCAAAAACAGTCCAAACATTCCTTCTGAAGCTTCATTTGCTATCAAAAACATCGATAGTCCTTCGTTTTTAGTCAATTTCATTTGTTCAAATATGAATGCTGACGTGGACAAAAAACAAGAGTTATTGGAGGAATTGGATATGAAAAAGCGTGCTTTTATGGTGTTAGAGCATCTAACGATGGAAAACGAAGTGTTGCGTTTACGTAACGAGATCCAAAGTAAAGTACGACAAGATTTAGACAAACAACAAAGAGAATACTTTTTAAATCAGCAAATTAAAACCATTCAAGACGAATTAGGTGACAATCCACAAGAACAAGAAGTGGAAGAATTACAACGTCGAGCAATGGATAAAAACTGGGATGATAAAATCGCGGGAATTTTTGCCAAAGAATTGAATAAATTACAACGAATGAACCCGCAAGGTGCTGAATATTCGGTACAATTAAACTATTTGGATTTATTGTTGGATTTACCTTGGGCAGAATACTCCATTGATAATTTAGATTTAAAACGCGCTGAAAAAATCCTAGACAGAGACCATTTTGGCTTGGAAGATGTAAAGCGAAGAATTTTAGAATACTTGGCTGTTTTAAAACTAAAAGGTGATATGAAGTCCCCTATTCTTTGTTTCTACGGACCTCCGGGAGTTGGTAAAACTTCTTTAGGTCGTTCTATTGCAGATGCATTGGGTAGAAAATATGTACGTATGTCGTTAGGTGGATTACACGATGAATCTGAAATACGTGGTCACAGAAAAACGTACATCGGAGCTATGCCTGGCCGTATCATTCAAAACATTAAAAAAGCGGAAACATCAAATCCTGTTTTCATTTTAGATGAGATTGATAAATTAGGAAGAAGTAATCACGGTGATCCTTCTTCTGCCCTGTTAGAAGTAATGGATCCTGAACAAAATAAAGAATTCTACGACAATTATATTGAAACTGAATATGACTTATCAAAAGTTATGTTCATTGCAACTGCCAATTCACTTTCTGAAATTCAAGGTCCTTTAAGAGATCGTATGGAAATAATCGAAGTAAATGGATATACCATTGAAGAAAAAGTAGAAATTGCGAAAAACCACTTAATTCCGAAACAATTAAAAGAACACGGAATTACAAAAAAAGAATTCACAATAGACAAAAAAGTAATTGAGAAAGTTGTAGAAGAACACACCAATGAATCAGGTGTTCGTGGTTTAGATAAAATGATTGCTAAATTGGTTCGTAACCGTGCAAGACAAATTGCTTTAGAAGAAGAATACACGGTAAAAATTACCGAACAAGATATTAATACTGTACTTGGTGTAGGTAGAACACGAACTAAATACGTAGATAATCACGTGGCAGGTGTAGTTACAGGACTGGCTTGGACAAGCGTTGGTGGTGACATTTTATTCATAGAATCTTCGATTACCAAAGGAAAGGGAAAATTAACCTTAACGGGGAATTTAGGTGATGTAATGAAAGAATCTGCAATCATTGCATTGGAATATTTAAAAGCTCACAGCCATTTTCTAGGGATAGAACAAGAAGTATTTGATAATTACAATGTCCATATTCACGTACCAGAAGGCGCCACTCCGAAAGATGGTCCAAGTGCTGGTATTACGATGTTGACATCCTTGGCATCCTTATTCACACAACGTAAGGTGAAAAAGCAATTGGCAATGACAGGGGAGATAACCTTACGAGGTGATGTACTACCTGTCGGAGGAATTAAAGAAAAAGTATTAGCCGCTAAAAGAGCATCTATCAAAGAAATTATTCTTTGTGAAAAAAACAGAAAAGACATTGAAGAAATAAACGCTTCGTATTTAGCAGGTTTAACATTTCACTACGTCACATCAATGAAAGAAGTTTTAGACATTGCATTGTTAGAAGAAAAAGTAGCAGAACCTGTCGAAATAGTATAACATTTCTCACTAAATTGCGTTACCTATACATTATATGGGTAACGCTTTTTCATTTTATTATGGTTAGAAATTATACACTTATCTCCTTATACATCTTATTGTCGGGAATTTTACATAGTCAAATTACACCTCAGGAAGGATGTACTGAAGCTCCAAAAAAAATCCAGAAACTAATTCAAAAAACGAAAGAGGAAACTGAAATCCCTAAAAAGATTGAGGGTTTTATGGAAGCCATTCAAGTAGGTTCTTCTTTTGCTATGCCCTTTTATGAATTCGGATTTTATTGTTTTGATGATGCAATGAAATTGTATGATAGAGGAACCGCTCAAGCTGAAACTGCGGGAGATAAACAAATGGTAAAGGCTGAAGGATTATTTCTAAAAGCAGTAGCAGCATGTGAAAATTACCATGCTAGCATGTATTATTATTTAGGAGTAATCAATTATTACCAAAAAGAAAATGAAGAATCTTTAAAGTACCTTAAAAAATTTCAATCTTTTGATGATCCAGACATCAAAAAGTATGATAAAGACCACGACCAAAAACTAAATGACATAAAAGATATTGTAATTCAACTTGAAGAAGAAGCTGCATTATTCGCAAATCCTGTTCCATTTGATCCTAAAATAGTTCCAAATGTTAGTTCAGAAAATGATGAATATTTCCCAATGCTTTCCCCTGATAATGAAATGATGTTTTACACTAGAAAAGGAATTCGTGACAATAAATATGTAGAAGACTTTACTTATTCATTACGACCAGACATGCAAGGGATTTTTGACAATGGTACTGGATTTAAAAAGCCTTTCAACGATGGATCTTTTGACAGTTATGGTTCTGCGACTATGTCAGTTGATAACAAAGAAATGATTATTTGTGCTTGTAAAGATGTGGTATCAATGGGACAAAAATATAGAAATTGTGACCTATATATAACACACTATGAGCGTTCTGGAACTGGTGGAAATGATTATACTTGGACACCTCTAGAAAATTTAGGTCCAAATATTAATGATATAAATTCATGGGAAGCACAACCCACTCTATCTCCCGATGGTAAAATGTTAATTTACACACGAAATGGTGTAATTAATGGCCAAGAAACAGGAGATAACGACTTATTTATTTCAAGAAGAGACGAACGAGGGAAATGGATGCGCGCAATACCAATCAATGATCTTAATACTTCTGCAAAAGATAAAAGTCCATTTTTACATCAGGATGGACAAACGCTGTATTTTATTTCATCATGCACTGATGAGCGTAAAGGAGTTGGAGGAACTGATATATTCATTTCAAAATTGGATAAAAAAACACAAAAATGGAGTAAGCCTAAAAACATTGGTTATCCCATTAATACAAAAGAAGATGAAATTGGATTGTTTGTATCAACAAATGGACAATTAGCCTATTTTTCTTCCAAAGCTTCTGGGGTGAGTTATGATATTTATGCATTTGATCTTCCTCAGGAATCTAAACCAGATGCGGTTGCCTTGGTTAAGGGAGAATTAAAAGATGATAAAGGAAATCCAATTTCTGGTGGTACAATTGAAATTACCTATGCAGAAACTGGAGAAACAGAGAAAATTGACATCAATGGAAATGATGGAAAATATGCAGCTATTGTCAAAGTTGAACAACCACAAGATGTTGTAATCACGGTAAAAAAAGAAGGACATTCCTTTGATACAAAAACAATTACAAAACAAGAAATAGAAAAATTAAGATCCTTTGTAAAACATGAAACTGAAGTGATTACCCATAAAAAACATTCAGATCAACCGAAAGACACCACCCAATTAGCTGTAGTTCAACACAAAGATGTTTTACACAACAAAACAGCACAACAACATCATCAACAAGGGATGAATGTAAATAATACCAACAATCAATCTGAAATCAACAATCAAACGACAAATAACAATAATTCAACTTCTAATCAAGCCACTTCAAATCCAACAGAACATAAAGATGTATTACATTCAAAAACAGCACAAAATCATCACCAAACTTCCCAAGAAAAAACGAATGAAAATACAATTTTAGATGGTTCTGGAAACCCACTCTCTCAAAACTCATCAAATCTAACGAGCAATAATCCCAAAGTAACGAATTCAATTATTGATGGTGGAGGTAACAAAATACCTGAAAATGAGAATTCAATTTTGGATGGCAAACCTTTAAATTCAATGGTTATTACAGGAGTAAATATGTCAGTAAAACCACTTGAAATTGGAATGACTTACACAATAAATAATATTCTTTTTGCAACAAATTCATTTGAATTAACAGATAGAACAAAATCTATCATAAAGGAATTTTCTAAATTTCTAACTGAGAATCCAACAGTTGAAATTTCTATTCAAGGTCACACCGATAATCAAGGGGATCCAGCTAAAAACATTACACTCTCACTAAATCGTGCAAATGCTGTGAAAGAATATTTAATTCAATTAGGTATTGATGCAACTCGATTGGAAGCTATTGGATTTGGCTCAACCAAACCAAAAGTTGATAATACCTCTGAGGAAAATAGAAAAATGAATAGACGTACTGATTTTTTAATCA
>JBILUY010000165.1:0-5767 GCA_044370735.1 Crocinitomicaceae bacterium
AATTGTAAATGCTGGAATTGATACAGATTTCAAAATAACGGCTGAACAATTTGAAAAAGCGATAACTCCTAAAACAAAGATGATGATTTTTTCATCTCCTTGTAATCCAACGGGTTCGTTGTATGGTTATGATGAATTGAAAGGATTAGCAGAGGTGTTAAAGAAAAATCCATCCATTGTAGTGATAGCTGATGAGATTTATGAACATATCAATTTTGTGGGTAAACATCAAAGTTTAGCGCAATTTCCAGAAATTTTCGATCAAGTAATTACCGTG
Organism: Crocinitomicaceae bacterium; assembly: GCA_044370735.1. Lineage (GTDB taxonomy): Bacteria > Bacteroidota > Bacteroidia > Flavobacteriales_D > Crocinitomicaceae > CANHVK01. The sequence continues at coordinate 278 of JBILUY010000165.1, forward strand.
AATGGAGTATCAAAAGCTTGGGCAATGACAGGTTGGAGATTGGGATATATTGGTGCTTCTAAATTAATTGCAGATGCATGTAACAAGGTTCAAGGCCAGTTTACATCTGCAACATGTTCTATTGCACAACGTGCATCGATAGCTGCGATGAATGCGGATCCATCTGTGTTAAAAGATATGATTTCTGCTTTCAAGGGAAGACGTGATTTAGTGTTGTCAATGTTGAAAGAAATGCCAGGTGTGAAAGCAAATACGCCTGAAGGTGCTTTTTACATTTTTCCAGATATTTCTTCTTTCTTTGGTAAAAAATATAAGGATTACACGATAACAAATGCGCATGAACTTTGTTTATACTTATTATCAGAGGCTCTTGTAGCACTCGTGAGTGGTGAAGCGTTTGGCGCTCCTGAATGTATACGAATTTCGTATGCCGCTTCAGAAGAGACGTTAACAAAGGCGATGGAAAGAGTGAAAGAAGCATTAGCAAAATTGCAATAGATGGAAACAACTTTCTTGTTTGAACAATTTAAAAACAAACGTATTGCGATTGTTGGTGATGTGATGTTGGACGCCTATTTAATTGGAGGTGTAACGCGTATTAGTCCAGAAGCTCCTGTTCCAATTGTAGGTTTGTCAAAAAAAGAAAATCGATTAGGAGGCGCAGCAAACGTAGCATTGAATATTGTTTCATTGGGTGCCAAAGCTATAATTTGTTCTGTTGTCGGAAACGATGCTGAAGGAGGAGAGTTAATCGAATTGTTTGAGAAAGAAGGTGTTTCTGCAGAAGGAATTATTCAAAGTCAGGAGAGAAAAACGACTGTTAAAACAAGAGTTATAGGTAATAATCAACAATTATTACGTATTGATTCGGAACAAACTAATAATATTTCGGATAACGAAGAACAAACGTTATTAGCACGAATTGAGGCGTTGATTGAAGATGGAATCGATGCTTTAATTTTTGAAGATTATAACAAAGGGGTACTAACTCCAACGTTAATAGCTTCTGTTTTAAAGAAATGTAAAGAAAAAAATATTCCAACAACGGTAGATCCTAAAAAAGACAATTTCTTTGCTTATAAGGGGGTTACCTTGTTTAAGCCTAATTTAAAAGAATTAAAAGAAGGTCTAAATGTGTCTTTCTCAATTCAAGATAAAGTTGCTTTTGAAGATGCTGTATCTCAATTAGAAGCAAAATTAGGCAATGAAAATACCTTTATTACCTTGTCTGAACACGGTGTTTTTATCAAATCAAATACTGAAAAACATTACATCCCAGCGCACATTCGTAACATTGCAGATGTAAGTGGGGCGGGTGATACGGTAATAAGTGTTGCGACTTTATGTTTGACAGCAGGTTTACCTTTGTATCAAGTGGCTGCTTTTGCCAATTTAGCAGGAGGGTTAGTGTGTGAGAAGAGTGGTGTAGTAAGTATTGAAAAAGAACAACTAGCCCACGAAATTAAATTATTAGAAACTGAAAAGATCGGAGAATAAAACGATGAGCGCAGAACACGTAAAACCGTATGGAGATTCAGCAAAATCCAAAAAGGAAGAAGTTGCTGAAATGTTCAACAATATTTCATCTAAATATGATTTTTTAAATCACTTTTTATCTATGGGAATAGATAAATTGTGGCGTAAAAAAGCGGTGAAATTAATGAAACAAGTTAATCCAACGCGTGTGTTAGACATGGCAACGGGTACGGGTGATTTTGCGTTAGAAAGCCTAGTTTTAAAACCGAATGAAATTGTCGGCTTGGATATTTCGGAAGGAATGTTAGAGATGGGGCGCCAAAAAATGAAGAAAAAAGGCGTAGATAATATCATTTCCATGCGATTGGGTGATTCTGAATCTATTCCATTTGAAGATAATTATTTTGATGCGTTAACCGTTGGTTTCGGAGTACGAAATTTCGAAAATTTAGAAAAAGGTTTGTCAGAAATGTTACGTGTAATCAAACCAGGAGGAATGGCTGTGATTCTAGAGTTTTCTAAACCGAAAAATTTCCCGATTAAACAACTTTTTGGATTATATTCAAATCACATTCTGCCGTTTATTGGTAAAACGGTTTCGAAAGATGCAAGAGCATATACGTATCTTCCTGAGTCAGTTGCCGCATTTCCTGAAGGGAAAGATTTTGAAAATATTTTGGTGAAACTAGGATATAAAGATGTTAAATTAACCCCTGTATCAGGTGGAATAGCAACTATTTACACAGGAAGAAAATAAAAAACGATTTTTTACGTTAAATCGGTATGCGATTTTTATCTTTTTTTATTCTATTTATAGTTTTTCCAGTATTCTCTTGGTCGCAACACCAACGTTTGGAGAATTATAAAAATTTCGATAGATCTTACGTTCAATTTGGGGTTCAATTTGGAATAAATACAGCAGGTTTTAATTTAGTTCCAAAAGTGGATGCCTATTCTAGTTTTGGTTATCGATCAATTGAAGTTAAGCCTCAACCTGGTTTAACTATTGGTATGTTAACTTCACTAAAATTAGGTACTCCAATTTTGCATTTGCGTTTTGTTCCTACTTTTTCTTTTCAAGAAAGAGTTATTAATTATTACAGTAATCCTAAAATTGTCGGTGGAAAGGAAGTTTTTAATGAAGAAAGAGTAAATTCATCAAATGTGGATCTGCCGCTTTTATTACAAGTGCGAACTATGAGGTATGGAAATTTTACTTCCTATTTTGTTGGAGGAATGCAATATTCAGTTGATTTACAGTCAGCACAAGATAAAACTCAAAACATTGTCGATCCTTTTATCAAATTGGATAAAAAATATTGGATGGGACAAACAGGTATAGGAGTAGAATTTTTTTCTGAATTTTTTAAGTTGTGTTTAGAATTGAAATATTCACAAGGATTTAAAAATGTGTTAATTCAAGATAATTCAGCTGTATCTAATCCACTACAAAGTTTGAAAAATAATGCTTGGATTTTTACTGTAACTATGGAAGGGGGATTATGAGTCAAATAATACAAATACAAATTACACCGGAGCAGGCTAAAAATGATCAAGAGATTTGTCAAGAAATAGCTCGTTTTCTTCATATTAAAGACACTTCATTAATTCGTTTTAAGTGGAAGAAACGTTCACTAGATGCTCGTAAAAGACAGTTGAAAATTAACGCTACCCTAGAAGTTTTTTTAAACGATGAAGTAATTCCTGATACAACGCCTATTTATGAAAAAACGAATGTTGTTCATTCTAAGGAAGTTCATATTATAGGTGCGGGTCCTGCAGGCTTATATGCTGCTCTTCAAGCAATTCAACGAGGTGTGAAGCCTGTTTTATTTGAAAGAGGGAAAGAAGTACGAGCAAGAAGAAGAGATTTAGCTGCTTTAAATAAAGATCAAATTGTAAATCCTGAATCTAATTATTGTTTTGGTGAAGGCGGTGCAGGAACGTATTCAGATGGAAAATTATATACCCGTTCCAAAAAAAGAGGAGATGTTGAAAAAGCAATGCAATGGTTGGTAGCTTTTGGGGCTGATGAAGATATTTTGGTGGATGCACATCCTCATATTGGAACCAATAAATTACCAAAGTTGATCGAGAATATTCGTAATACAATTATTGAATGTAGAGGTGAAGTACATTTTGAAGCAAAAATGACTGATATTCATGTTTTGAATGGTAAGATTCAAGCAATTACAATCAATGATACTAAAAAAGTAAACGTTGATAGTTTGGTTTTAGCAACAGGGCATTCAGCGCGAGATGTTTTTTATTTATTGCACAACAGAGGAATTAAGGTTGAGGCTAAACCATTTGCCTTAGGTGTTAGGATTGAACATACACAAGATTTAATCGATAAAATTCAATATCACGGGAGATTAAATGATGATTTTGTTCCACCGGCATCGTATTCGTTAGTAGCTCAAGTAGATGGGAGAGGGGTGTATTCATTTTGTATGTGTCCAGGCGGAATCATTGCACCGTGTGCTACTGAACAAGAAGAGGTAGTTACGAATGGTTGGTCTCCATCAAAACGAAATAATCCCTATTCAAATTCAGGGATTGTAGTAAGTATTTCTCCAGAAGATTTTAAAGAGAAAAACAATCCATTTGTGTGTTTAGATTTTCAAAAATCCGTTGAAAAAGCGTGTTGGGAAGCGGCTGGAAAAACACAACGAGTTCCAGCACAATGTATGAAAGATTTTGTAGAAGGAGAGAAGTCCGTAAGTTTTCCTAGGTCTTCGTATCAGCCAGGTATTGTGAGTGTTAAATTGGATGATGTTTTACCAAAACTTGTTTCAGAAAGGTTAAAAAAAGCATTTATTGAATTTGGTCGTAAAATGCCTGGATATTTAACGAATGATGCTGTTTTACATGCTCCTGAATCAAGAACTAGCTCTCCAATTCAAATTCCTCGAGATAGAGAAACAATGATGCATCCGAATGTAAAAGGATTATTTCCTTGTGCAGAAGGTGCTGGATATGCAGGAGGAATTATTTCTGCTGCTGTTGATGGAATGAAATGTATGGATGAAGCTATTAAATACCTCGGAATAAAGATCCAAGAATAATAGCACCTGCTGTTGCCACATTTAGAGATTCAGCATTTCCATATTTGGGAATAGTAATAGGATATTTAATAAAGTTTTTTGTTGTTTCTCTTATTCCATTCCCTTCATTTCCAAGTAAAATAATCCCTTCTTTTTCAAAAGTTGTATTAAATAGATTATCTCCCTCTAACAAAGCACCATATACTGGTTTGGTGTTTTGAGTGAAAAAGTCTACTAAATCAACATAGGAAACAGAAACACGAAAAATGGCTCCCATTGTAGCTTGTAAAACTTTAGAGTTATAGCAATCAACAGTATCTTTAGAACAAATAACATGTGAGATACCAAACCAATCTGCCATGCGTAAAATTGTACCTAAATTTCCAGGATCCTGAACACCGTCTAACACAATGGTGTAATTCGATGATTTTTCATGACTAGGTAACAATCGACAAATTGCAATTGCTTTATTGGGTGTTTTTAGAGAAGAAATTGCTTTGAGTTCAGTTTCAGTAATTTGTTCTGAAATAAAGGGTTGTGAATTATTTTCAAAAGGAAAATCGGGAGTGTGATAGATTGCTTCAATGTGAGATGGAATCCAAGTTAAGGCTTCGAGTACCATCTTTTCACCTTCAATCACAAAAAGTTGTTCAATTTGTCTTATTTTTTTTTGTTCTAGAGACTTAATAAAGCGAATTCGATTCTTTGAAATCATTGGATTTTGCTATTTTTGTTTAGTAATCAATTCCCATTGTCAAAGGTCAAACTTACATATTATTTTTCGCTTTTAATTCTTTTGATTTTTACTTCTTGTGGTCAGCATAGGCTATTAAAGGAAAATCAGTATTTATTGACGAAAAATAATCTTGAAGTTCAGGGGGATAGACAGATTTCTAACGAGCTAAAAACCTACATTCGACAAAAACCAAACAAACATTTTCTAGGAGTTGCTTATGGACTTTGGATT
>JBILUY010000147.1:0-6520 GCA_044370735.1 Crocinitomicaceae bacterium
CTACATGGCCTAAAGAGCCAATTCCTCCGGGTGGAAAAGGTACAATTACTGTGAAATATGACACAAAAAGACCTGGTCCAATAGCTAAGAGCGTAACAATCACGTCAAATGCTACAAATGAACCAACAAAAACATTGAGAATTAAAGGGAATGTTGCTCCAGCTCCTGAAGGAGATTCTCCTGTGAATAATGCTGGTCCGAAAGCAAACTAATTCTTAGATATTATATATTTGTAATCCGTTTTCATTGAGAACGGATTTTTTGTTTTTATGAATATTCCAATTGCCTATTTTCCTAGTACTAATATCCTTTTTATAGGATGTGTTGATTCGTTGATTCTTCGAAATGAACCCATGAACACATTGGATTCTTTTCTTAAACAATATCAAGGAAAGTATGTATTCACAGCATTTGGTTATGATCTAAAAAATCAAATTGAGGTACTTAGTTCTATACATAACGATGCATTTGATTTTCCAGATGTGTTGGCTTTTGTGCCTGAGCAGGTCATTCAGCTAAACGATGTTCAATTTGAAGTTTTACAAGGAAATCATGACATATCGAATTCTGTTTCTGAAATCATTTTAAAAATTAAAAAAAATAATTCGATTGAATTTCCTTCTATTTCACTTTCTCCAGTAATTGACAAGGAAAACTATGTCAATCGAGTTCTTAAGGTTCAAGAGGAGATTCAATATGGAAATTGCTATGAGTTGAATTTTTGTCAGCAATATTTAGCAAATGAGGTATATCCATTTGATACATTTGGTGTTTTTTTGAATTTATATGAAAAAACTAAATCGCCTTTTTCTGTTTATTTCAAGTATGACGAATGGGAAGTGATGTGTTTGAGTCCAGAACGATATATACAACGTAAAGGAAATAGATTAATAAGTCAACCGATTAAAGGTACGATTGGTAGAGGAGGAAATCCATCTGAAGATATAAAACAACAAGAGATTCTCAAAGCTGACCCAAAGGAGAGATCCGAAAATGTTATGATTGTAGATTTGGTTCGAAACGATTTGTCTAAAATTGCAACACGAGGAAGTGTTCAAGTAGATGAATTGTTTGGGGTGTATCAATTTGAAACACTTCACCATATGATTTCTACTATTTCGTGTGAATTGAAAGAAAATAGTTCATTAGTAGATTGTTTAAAAGCAACTTTTCCTATGGGATCAATGACTGGTGCGCCTAAAAAGAAGGTGATGGAATTGATTGAAAAATATGAGTCGTTCAAACGTGGACTTTATTCCGGTTCAATTGGTTATATAGAGCCTTCTGGAGATTTTGATTTAAATGTAGTTATCCGTTCTTTGTTTTACAATAATCAAAATCAAACACTTTCTTGTGCAGTTGGGAGTGCTATTACTATCAAAGCACTACCAGAAAAAGAATATGATGAATGTGGGGTTAAGGTTGGAAATTTAATTCGAAGTTTTCAAGTATGATTTCATTTGAATCTTTTCTCAAACAATGGGAACCAATTAAATCGTTTAAAATTTTTATCGGTTTAAGTGGTGGGGTAGATTCTGTTGTTTTATTAAGAATGTTTCATCAAACTGGATTTAATATCGCAGCATTACATGTAAACTATCAATTGAGAGGAGAGGAAAGTGATGGGGATGAACAATTTGTTCGAGATTTATGTGATGAGTTGGGCGTTGAATTGTTTGTTGAAAAAGTAAATACGAATAAAATTCTTGAAGAAAAGGGAGGGAATTTACAAGAAGTAGCAAGAAATATTCGTTATGATTTTTATGAAAAAAAACTACTTGAAACCCCAGCATCTTTTATCGCTGTGGGTCATCATCAAGATGATCAAGTTGAAACGTTTTTTTTGAATATTGCTCGAAAATCAGGATTGAGAGGGTTAGCTTGTATGTTAGAAATAGACGAAAACAAAATCAGACCTTTACTTGCTTATTCCAAAGATGAGATTAAACAATTTGCCTTACAAAATAATTGGGCTTGGAGGGAAGATAAAAGCAACTTGTCGATAAAATATAGTAGAAATGCATTGAGAAATCAATACATTCCTGAAATGGTAGGTTCTGTTTCAAGTCTTAATGAATCCGTTTTATTTTTAATAGATACTTTTCAAGCTGAACTAAAACGAACTCAATCAGCAATACAACCAATTGTAGAAAATATAAAGTCGGATGGATTTCTCTCAGATATAGAATTTAATAATTTAAATGAAAACGAACAGGTAGAACTGTTATTCCAACTTGGACTTACTTTTTCTGAAATACAATCTTTTTATAAATTATTTGTTGCACAAAAAGGAAAGATGATTGAATTAAAAGATTCAAAGCGTATTTTTAGAGAAAAGAATGGATTTACATTTGAACACTATTTTCAAGTTATCAATTTTCAAATAAGGATTACTGAACTAGATCACATTCCTACTGTATTTAGCAAAGAAGAATTTTATTTTGATTTGACTAAAATTAATGGGGAGATTAAATTAAGAAAATGGATGCTAGGTGATCGTATTTCTCCTATCGGTTTGAAGGGATCTAAATTGATTTCAGATGTTTTGAACGATGCGAAATTAAAAGTGATTGAGAAAATCCAATGGTCTGTTTTGGTTGATGATGATGGAATTTTAGCTTGTCCTTATCTATCTGTTTCCAGAGAAAAAATTGCTAAACAAGATTCTAAACGTGTAATTTGTGTAAAGGTGAGCAAGTGTTAAGTTATTTGTTAGTCTTTGTATCAAAAACAGTCGATATCCTTCGATAAGCTCTATAGGGTAGAAGTAAGGTTTATTTGATTTTTTTTTGTAAGTTTGTATATTAGTGATATGTTATCAGAATATTAACTACTAAACTTACGCATATGGAAATTTCAGAATATAAAACAGTAGAGAAAGAATTAGTATCATCTATGTCTTTCAATAACGAAATTGAAATCGAACAACACGAAGATTTAAGACATCAATTAGAACAAGCAACGCGTTTGGGAAATGGTTATCATTCTAAAGTTTCGATTTATTTTCATGATGATGAAGGTCCAAAAAGAGTAGAAACAACTATTTGGGCTACAGGATCAAAATACATTTGTTTAAAAGGAGGTGTTTGGATTCCGATCAATCGCATCGTAGAAGTTAAATATTAATAAAAAATTTCAGTAACGTACTTTTTGTTACACAGAGATTATCCGTTTTGTGTTAGTTTTGTCTAATCCAAAACGGATTTTTTGTTTTAAAATCATTTGTATGAAGAATTTGATTGTTAAAGTATTGTTTTTCTTTTTAGTGCTGTGTCTATCAAACAATCTGGTAGCACAATTTGGACCGATTTGGCAAGATAAAGTGACTTGGGATTTTTCCTTGGAAAAAAAGGACGATTCACATGCTTTCGTTGTTGCTACAGCTCGAATAAAATCTGGATGGCATATTTACTCGTCTATTCATGATCCTGAAAAAGCTGATTACACAGGTGTTCCAACCAAATTGACTTTTTCGCCTTCTAAAAAATTTAGATTAATAGGAAAATTAACAGACACAAAAAAACCAAAAATTATTAAAGATAAATCAGGTACTTCATTATATTTCGAAGGAAACATTTCATTTAAGCAAGAAATTGAATTTTTAGAAGATGGGCCTGTAGATTTGGTATTTACATATTCTTTTATGGCTTGTTCTGAAGAAAGTTGTACTCCACCTGTAGATGAATCAACTTCACTGAAAGCGATTGGTTACAAAGCAGCTAAAGTTGTAGCAAGTGCTGTAGACAGTTCAAAAACGAATGTTGCAACTGTACAAGAGGCTGAAACTAAAAGTTCTAAAGATTCAGTAAAATCTGAAACGAAAAAGGGAGTTTCCATGAAGTCTGTTACAACCAAAAAAGCAAAAGATTCACTTTGGGTTATTTTCTTAAAAGGCTTTGGAGGGGGACTAATCGCTCTGTTAACACCTTGTGTATTTCCGATGATTCCGATGACAGTAACTTTTTTTACCAAACGATCTAAAACACGTGCGAAAGGGATCGCAAATGCACTATTGTATGGAGTTTCAATCATTTTTATCTATGTCGCTTTAGGTTTGTTGGTGACGGCAGCTTTAGGTCCATCAGGATTGAATGATCTTTCAACCAATGTGTGGATGAACCTTATTTTCTTTGTGATATTTATCTTTTTTGCAATTTCATTCTTGGGTGCTTTCGAATTACGTTTACCGAGTTCATGGGTTAACAAAGCTGATAGTAATGCAGATAAAGGAGGATTGATCGGTATTTTCTTTATGGCATTTACCTTAAGTTTGGTTTCGTTTTCTTGTACAGGACCGATTATTGGATCTTTATTAGTTGAATCTGCTGCAGATGGGGCGATATTAGCACCGGCAATGGGAATGGGCGGATTTGCAGTTGCATTAGCCTTGCCTTTTGCTTTATTTGCTGTATTCCCTGGTTGGTTAAATTCATTACCTCAATCGGGTGGTTGGTTAAATTCTGTGAAGGTAGTACTTGGTTTATTGGAATTAGCTTTAGCGATGAAATTCCTTTCAGGAGTTGATTTAGCTTACCATTGGGGAATTCTTACAAGAGAATTATTTGTTGCAATTTGGACAGTGATTTTCTTTGTGATTGGTTTTTATCTACTTGGGAAATTGAAATTTTCGCACGATTCTAATGTCGAAAAATTGACAGTAACACGTTTCTTATTTGCATTATCGGCGTTTGTTTTTGGATTGTATTTATTACCAGGAATGTGGGGAGCGCCTTTACAATTGATCGATGGAGTGGCTCCACCAAGAACACATAGTGAAGATAATTTTAGTTTCGTAAAAGGTGAGGGGAATGCTTCTACTTCAACAAAAAGCGAACATTATGAAGCGTTTAAACAATATATGCATCCTGTTTCTGATGGAAGTATAATGGTGTTTCACGAACTAGAAAAGGCGAAAGAATTAGCAAAATTAGAAGGAAAAAATATTCTTCTAGATTTCACCGGACACCAGTGTGCGAATTGTCGTCGTACTGAATCTAAAATTTGGTTAGATCCTGCAATTAAACCTTGGTTACAAGATCGTTTTATTATTGTTTCCTTGTATGTAGATGATAAAACACCATTACCATTGAAAGAGCAAAAGTTTTCGAAAGTGTTACAAGCTAAAATGACTACGATTGGTATGAAATGGTCGGATTATGAGATTACTCATTATAATCAAATTACCCAACCATTGTATGCTTTAATTGATGCGGATGGAAATGATATTTCTGCACCTATGGGATATGAACCGAGTGTGGTGAAGTATAAAGCTTTTTTGAAAGCGGGTCTTCGAGAGCCTCAGACCACGCTTGGAGAGCCTCAGACACCGCTTCGATAGTATAAGGCCACGCTTCGATAGCCTCAGAATCTACTTTAACTTCTTTCTTCCCAGATTTGGATTAATTCTACACAGGTAGCAACTGCTTTCTCCATATCTTGAACACTTACGTATTCGTGACGGGAGTGAATAGCCATTTCCCCTGTGAAAATGTTCGGACAAGGTAAGCCCATAAATGAAAGTTTAGAACCATCAGTTCCCCCGCGAATGATTGTTGCTTCTGATTCTATTCCGATGCGTTTCATTGCTTCAATCGCATATTCCGTAACGAAAGGAACAGTATTTAATACCTCTTTCATATTGCGGTATTGTTCTTTTACTTCAAAAGAAGTTTCAAGCTCTGGATAGTTTGATAACACATCATTTACGATGTTCTGTAAACGAGTTTCGTGTAATTCTAATTTTTTCGTATCGTGATCTCTGATGATAAAATTTAGGGTTGCAGTTTCCAATTCACCTTTGATTGATGTTGGATGAACAAAACCTTCTCTTTTTTCAGTAGTTTCAGGTGACCATTCATTTTTTGGTAGGGCAGCTACAATTTCTGAAGCCACTTTAATAGCATTCACCATTTTTCCTTTTGCATATCCAGGATGAGCACTTTTTCCATGAATGGTAATCGTTACCCCATCAGCTGAAAATGATTCGTCTTCTAGTGATCCTAATGTACCACCATCAAGTGTATAGCCATAATCCGCATGTAGCTTTTCCATGTCTAATTGCTCTACGCCACGACCAACTTCCTCGTCCGGAGTAAACAAAATGCGAACATCTCCATGTTTTACAGAAGGATTGTTTACCAAGTAATGAGCAAAATCCATGATGATGGCAATTCCAGCTTTATCATCAGCACCTAGTAAAGTTAATCCACTCGCTGTAACAATATCATCTCCAATTTTACTTTTTAAGTAACTGTGTTTTTCAGTTGTGATGATTTGAGTTGGATCGTCAGGTAACACGATTGGTGCACCTGTATAATTTTTATGAACGATTGGTTTTACATTTGTTCCACTACAATCAGGAGCGGTATCCATGTGAGCACAGAAACAAATAGTCGGTATTTCTTTTTTATCTGAATTACTTGGAATGGTTGCATATACATATCCCCATTGATCCATTTCTGCATCCGTAACTCCCATTGTTTTTAATTCTTCAACCAATACTTTGGCTAAATCTTTTTGT